>JAZNOB010000207.1:0-2513 GCA_045580565.1 Ruminococcus sp. | reverse complement strand
CTGCAAGCTCGGAGAGATTCTTGGCATTCGCCTCAACAGCAAGTCCCTTGGGCAGCAGCATATTGCGTGCGTAGCCGTCAGCTACGTTCTTGATCTCGCCTTTCTTGCCGGAACCTTTTACGTCCTGTAAATAAATAACCTTCATGGCTGTATTTCCTTTCTATAATAAGAATTTACTGTTTATTGTTACGTGCCGCATCTTCAAGCACCTGAAGGAGTTTTTCCTTGGTTTCCTGAAGAGCTGCACCGGGAAGCTGCGCTGCAGCCATGGTCTGATGACCGCCGCCGCCGAGAGCTTCCATTATAAGCTGCACGTTCACCTGTCCCATGGAACGTGCTGATATGTTTATTCCTCCGTTATCCGGATAGAGCACAAAGGAAGCATGTACACCCTGAATGCCGAGAAGCTCGTCAGCTGCCTGAGCCGCCAGAAGCCTTGCGGAGCTGTCCTGAAGCTTTACTGCGGAAATGGCATTGTTTCTGAATATCTCAGCATGAGCAACTATCTGCGAACGCATCTGATACATTGAAATAGTATCAGAAAACAGGGACTTGACCTCAATGGTATCTGCTCCGGCACGTCTTAGATATGCCGCAGCTTCAAATGTACGGACACCTGTACGCATTACAAAATTCTTGGTATCAAGCATGATTCCCGCAAGGAGAGCCTCGGCGAAATCTGCCGGAAGATCCTTTTCAAGCCGGAAGTACTGAATAAGCTCAGTCACCATCTCCGAAGCCGATGAAGCATAGGGTTCATGGTGGAACAGCGCAGCGTCGTCGATGTAATTCACGTTCTTGCGGTGGTGGTCGATAACCACTACATTCTTCACCATACGGTAAAGCTCGAAGCTTTCCAGAATATCCTTGTTATGGGTATCAACTACGATAAGAAGGGAGTCATCATCCGCCTCGTTTATTGCACGCTCAGGCTCAATGAATCTGGGCGGAGTGCTGCTGTTTTTCATGCGCTCGATGAGGTTTCCTGCAAGGCAGCTCTGCTGTCTTACAACTACAGATGCCTGTTTTCCCATAAGAGTGATCGCACCTGCCATACCGCAGGCTGAACCGATTGCATCAAGATCGCCGAATTTATGTCCCATAATAAAGACATGGGAAGCCCCTTCTATCATCTTCTGAAGCGCCAATGACATTGAACGTATCATTGCCTTTGAGCGTTTTTCTACGCCCTTTGACGCACCACCGTAGAAGTTGAAACCATTTTCCATCTTTACAGCAGCCTGATCGCCGCCTCGTCCCAACGCCATATCAAGAGACTGTCTTGCAATCTTTTCGCTCTCTTCGAGAGACGCACCTCCGCAGCCTACGCCTATGGAGAAGGTTATCCTTATCCTTCCGGCAACGCATATCTTTCTTGCCTCGTCAAGTATGGGGAAACGCTTGTCCATTGCAGCATAGACGTGTCTTGTCTCCATAACCGCATAGAACTGGTCGTTGTCTATCTTCCTGACTATGCCGCCTGTACCTGCCATAAAGCTTTCCAGAAGAACCTCCACCTCCGCAGATACCTGAGCCTTTTCGCTTTCCTTGGCATACTGCATAACGTCGTCATAGCCGTCGATGACCATAAGCATAACGCATGGTCTTGACTGGCGAAGCTCACTTTGCAGCTTTATCTGGTCAGTTATCTCAACGAACTGAACCGAATACATCTTAGTGTCCTCAAGCTTATGAGTTTCGCTGTGAACACGGTAGCTGTGACCCTGATGCTCAAGCATCATATCATGCCCGTCCATAAGAGTATTTACATTCATGCAAAGAAGCTCCTGAAAGGTTATCTTCTTTCTCTTGCCATGCATGAACTGAATGCGGAATCTGTCGTTGCACCATATTACACAGCCGTTCTCATCAGTAAGGACGACTGGTACTGTAAGCTTCTGGAGCGACATTGAAACAAGCTCCTGCATATCTGCGCCTTTAAGCTGTCCTGCCGAAAGGGCGCCCTGCATAATAACGCATACTACGACTGCAGCAAGTGCCAGAACAAATGCCGGAATATATCCCAGCGTCCAGCCGTTAAAGCCGTTGGCTGCTATGCTGACTATAAAAGGTATGCCCACACTCAGCAGCATAAGAACTGACAGCAAAAGCGCCAGTGCAGCACGGTTTCGTTTAATCATGTCATCCTCCCGTCCTCAGTCAGACCTCCATAATAATAGGCAGGATCATAGGACTGCGCTTTGTCTTTCCGTAAATATATTCAGACAGAACATCACGGAGTCTTGTCTTGAGTGTTCCCCATTCTCTCAGGTCGTGGCTGCTGCACTGGTCGAGTGCACGAAGAATAACCTGTCTTGCCTCGTCCATAAGAGCCTCGGATTCACGGACATAAACAAAGCCTCGTGAAATGATATCCGGACCTGAAACTACTGTGTTGCTGATTCTTTCGATTCCTATTACGACAATGATAAGACCGTCCTGTGCCAGATGCTTTCTGTCACGGAGAACGATAGAGCCTACATCACCTACACCAAGACCGTCAACCATAACTC
>JAZNOB010000206.1:0-8026 GCA_045580565.1 Ruminococcus sp. | reverse complement strand
ATATAACGCTTTGATGTTTCTTCATCAAGACCATCAAGCTTCTGAGCCTCGCTTACAGGACCCAGTGTAGCAATTGTCATAACCTGAGTCTGACCTCTTGTGAACAGACCGGAACCGTGAACTCTCGGCAGGAGACCAACCTCAGCAGCCAGCGGACGGATCTCGTCAATGCCTCTGCCGTCAACACGCTTGCCCTCATAGAGCCAGTTGCGAACGATTTTCTTCTGGAGCTTATACAGGCACTCGTCGATCATAGCACCCTGTTCCGGATAAGCTTCGTCAAACTTCTCGTGAATAGCGTCAGAAATAGGCTGGAGTCTTGCGTCTCTTTCGTTCTTGTCATCTGTATCAAGAGCAACCTTAACCTGCTCTGCAAAATCAGCCTCAATAGCATCAAACAGGTCGTGGTCAACGTCCATGGACTGGAATTCAAACTTGGGCTTGCCGATTTCAGCACGGATATCGTTTACGAAAGCAACCATCTTCTTGATTTCCTCGTGGCCTGTCATGATAGCCTCAAGCATCAGATCATCCGGAACTTCATTTGCGCCTGCTTCGATCATTACGATCTTTTCCATAGAACCAGCAACAGTCAGCTGAAGGTCATTGTTAGCTCTCTGCTCCAGAGTAGGATTGAGAACCAGCTGACCGTCAACCAGACCAACGCTTACACCAGCGATAGGGCCGTTCCACGGAATATCAGAAATGGAAATAGCGATAGAAGTAGCCAGCATACCTGCGATTTCAGGTGAGCAGTCAGGGTCAACAGCCATAACAGTCATAACAACGGATACGTCGTTTCTCATATCCTTAGGGAACAGAGGGCGGATAGGACGGTCAACCATACGGGAAGTGAGGATAGCCTTTTCAGAAGGCTTGCCCTCTCTCTTTGTGAAGGAGCCGGGGATTCTGCCTACAGCATACATACGCTCCTCATAGTCAACGGAAAGGGGGAAGAAGTCAACGCCCTCTCTCGGCTTTGCGCTTGCAGTAACATTTGCCATAACAACAGTTTCGCCGTAGCGAACCCAGCATGAACCGTTGGACAGCTCGCAGGTCTTACCTGTTTCAACAACAACAGGACGGCCAGCGAAGGTAGTTTCAAACTTTCTGTAATTCTCAAACATTTTAATACATTCCTTTCTGTATCATTTTACATCTCTGATACAGCGACAGTTCAGCAGAAAACCCTGCACCCTCATAGCAGTTAAGATACACGGTTTCATGCTAAACATCCGCCGCTGCACAAAAATTTAAACACGGAAAGGCAGAGGGGGTACCCGTCTGCCTTTTACCGTATTTTTCAGTAGATTACTTACGGATACCCAGCTTTTCGATGCAAGCACGATAGCGGTTGATATCCTTCTTCTTCATGTAAGCCAGCAGATTTCTTCTGTGACCAACCATCTTCAGAAGGCCACGTCTGGAGTGGTGATCCTTCTTGTGTGTCTTCAGGTGTTCAGTCAGGTCGTTGATTCTCTTTGTCAGGATAGCAACCTGAACCTCAGGAGAACCAGTGTCTGTGTCGTGAAGACGATTCTGCTCGATTACGCTTGTCTTTTCTTCTTTCAGCATCATGATAAATTCACCTCATTAAAAATTTCACCATGAACATAGAAACGGGCAGGTGATGCTCCGCTTTGCGGTTTGTTCCCGTATCCAAGTACATGACTTACTTATTATACCACATATCCGACCTTTTGTAAAGTTACGATTTTGTGAATTTTATTTTCGTATCAGGAAATAACCTTTCCCTTGTGACTGCCGGACTTTCCAGACTTTCCACCGGACTTTTTCTCTTTTGCCTTTTTGCCGGTAACAACAGGCTTTTCCTTGCCGCCCATATCCTCAAAAAGCACATCCTCGGATTCCGGATCGTGTTCGGTTTCGATATCACCAAGAAGCTCAGGATTGATCTCACCACGCTGCTCGTAGTAGGGGTTGATGATGTACTTCTGGATAACAGGGTAGCTGTTGAAACATATAACAAGTCCCAGCCAGGAAGCGGGAATAAAGGGCAGGAAGCAGAGTGCGATGAATGAAACGGACAGATCTGCAAAGATGAACATTGCAATGAAAATTATTGCGAATACTGCAATAACCAGAAGTGTGACAATATTCTTCTTCAGTGCAATGATCGCCAGAGCAAGTGAGTTTTTTATGATATTCTTCAGGGAAAGATTAGTGGCAATGATCATCAGGAACATATAGAAATTCATCATGAGAACAACTATGCCTATACTCAGTGCAACTGCAAAGAACACATAAAACAGCTTATTGCCGGTAGATTCAATGAGAATCGGGTACACATATACAGAAGCTGCAATACAAAGCACAACGAAACAGTCAAGGAGTCCGATGATACAGCTGTACTTGAATTCGCTTTTGAAAGCCTTCAGGAAATCGTGCACCATAAATACAGGCTTTTCAAGTATGTAAGCTCTCAGTATCTTTGTATGACCGGCAGTGGCAGGTCCGAATATGACTGCAAATACGATCAGCAGCGCAGCCATCAGCAGAACTGCAGGAAGTCCGTATTCAAGCTTGCCGCTGAGCATCATGAATAATACAGAGACAGCACCTACAAGAGGCAGGAAGAAGGCTGAATACAGCAGATTCAGACCGAACATTTTCCAGAATTTTCTTCCGAATATTTCCATAAACCGGAAGAATCCTTTTTTCTTCGGTGCATTTTTGGCAATACCAACGCCGGCGTTTTCATAATTTTGTCCGAAAAGACCCATGTTTAAAATTCCTTTCTACAGCAGAATATCTGCCAGAATCACAATAATTTACACACAGCAGCAAACCCTGCGCCTTCAGCCAGAATCATCAGCAGCAGGACTATATATCTTATGCAGTACATCCTGAACCGTCTGCGCATATTAAAGCTGTCGTTTTCGCTCAGGCAGGATTTCATTGAAACGCAGGAGAGCCTTGCGGATTCTCTCATGCCAAGCAGCAGTGTAAACGAAGCTGCAGCTGTATACAGTGCAGCGCAAGCGTATATAAGCGGTGCATGAGCTGCAATGTTCATTGAAAGGCTTGTCAGGCAGCAGCCTGCACTGAAGCCGTGGAAGGCGAGGAGCGTAATGATCAGAGGCTGTCCTATGCCGCAGAAGCCGAGAAAAAAGCCTAATATCAGAACACCTGCGCACCATCTGAATGCTGACAGCAGAACATTTCCGTCAGTCTGAGGCAGAGCATAGGCAAGACAGAATCTGCACAGAGAGCTTCCTGTATCCGTAAGCATAAATAAAGTGCCGGCTATGCAGCCTATCCCAAGAACTGCAAGATAGCATCCTGTTTCCAGCGCCCGCCTCTGGGAGCTGTTTAGCCACAGCCGCATATTTAACCATTTCATACCTCATTCTCCTTTGCATAAAACTATATAAAGCTTATGCCGGAGAAAGGATTCTGAGAACGCTATTTTGAAAGCTCGTATGCACGCTTTGTACAGCGATCGCAGGCGTCACCTACGATTTCTGTAAGTCTGCCCTCATAGAGTGCATCCAGACCGGCAAGCGTCGTGCCGCCCGGTGAGGATACCATTTTAATAAGCTCGTCAATGGAGTATCCTGAATCTGTCAGCATCTTTGCAGAACCGATGAGAGCCTGTGCAAAGAGCGGCAGAGCAGTCTCCTGAGAAATGCCTTCCTTCTCCGCAAATTCCATAAAGCCTTTTGCGAAGAGATAGATAAACGCCGGACTGCTGCCGTTTACAGCGATGATCTCCTTCATTTTATCCTGTGAAATTACAGCTGCCTTTCCGCATACGTTGAATATGTTGAGCACTACCTCAAATTCCTCGTCAGTTACCTTATCGTTATGTGACAGGGCAGACGCACCCTCGCCAAGAAGCAGGGGTGTGTTGGGCATTACGAGAACGACCTTTGCATCGGCAATAGTCTTTGACGCAATGAATTCAGCAGAAATACCTGCTGCAATTGAAACGAAGACTGTATCAGCTTTTGTGAACGGTGCAGCAGTTTCGAGAACTCCCTCGATTATCTGCGGTTTTACAGCAAGGAATACATATGTGCACTTTTCCATGATCTCCTGCTCGCTGTTGCAAGCAGCAATGCCGTACTGGCTGAGTCTCTCTACCTGCTCAGTACACGGATCGTAAGCATAAAGCTCGGTTTCAGCTGCAATACTGCTGCCGGCAATGCCCTTCATAATGGCAAAGCCCATATTGCCGGCGCCTATAAATCCTATTTTAATTTTATTTTCCAAGATAAACCCTCATTTCTGTAAAAGTAGTCAATATTACTATTATACAGCATGATATACAAAATTGCAAGTGTAAATTGAGTGAAATGTCGGACATTCAGATTTTTATTGACAGAATAGAGATTATGGGTTATAATAAATATATGTATGCGGATACGTAAGGGGTGTTTGCTGCAAATTTTCTATTCGATGCGAAAGGGAATATAATATGGCAAAAAAAGTTTTGATTATCGGTGCGGGTCCTGCGGGTCTTACAGCTGCATATGAGCTGCTGAAGGCTACACCTGATGATGTTGAAGTAACGATCATCGAAGAAAGCGGAGAGATCGGCGGTATTTCCAAGACTGTACACTACAAGAACAATCGTATGGATATCGGCGGACACCGTTTCTTCTCTAAGGATGAACGTGTAATGACATGGTGGGATGAGCTTATGCCGAGACAGGGTGAGCCTTCCTTTGACGACAAGATACTGGGACGTGAAAAGAAGCTTCGTGCAGGCGGTCCTGATCCGGAAAAGACAGACCGTGTAATGCTGGTAAGAGGCAGAGTTTCACGTATTTACTACCAGAAGAAGTTCTTTGACTATCCGGTAACAATGAAGCCTGAGACTATCAAGAACATGGGGTTCGGCACAACAATGAAAGCCGGCTTCAGTTACATGAAGTCTGCTATCCATAAGCTGCCGGAGGATTCACTCGAAAACTTCTACATCAATCGTTTCGGCAAGAAGCTTTACTCAATGTTCTTTGAGGGCTACACAGAAAAGCTCTGGGGCAGACATCCCAGCGAAATTTCCGCAGACTGGGGTTCACAGCGTGTAAAGGGACTTTCCATCCGTGCGGTAATCAAGGATATGTGGACAAAGACCTTCTGCAAGAAAAAGGAAAATGCCAAGGTTGAGACCTCTCTTATCGAGGAATTCTACTACCCGAAGTACGGTCCCGGTCAGCTGTGGGAAACTGCTGCTTATGAGATCGAAAAGATGGGCGGCAAGATAATCATGCACGCCAAGGCTCTGGAGGTTAAGACACAGGGCGATCAGGTAAAGTCCGTTGTATATGAAAAGGACGGCGAAAGGGTAACATTTGACTGTGATATCTGCATCTCCTCAATGCCTGTAAAGGATCTGGTTGCAGGTATGAACGATGTTCCTGCAAATATGCAGACGATCGCAGCAGGACTGCCTTACCGTGACTTTGTAACTGTAGGACTTCTGGTTGACAAGCTGAATCTGAAGAATGAAACACAGATCAAGACTCTGGGCAATATTGTTCCTGACTGCTGGATCTACGTTCAGGACGTAGGCGTAAAGCTGGGCAGAATCCAGATCTTCAACAACTGGTCTCCTTATCTGGTAGAAAATCCTGACAAGCAGGTTTGGATCGGTCTTGAATATTTCTGTGAAGAGGGCGACAGCTTCTGGAATATGACAGATGACGAGTGTATCAAGATGGCTATAGGCGAGCTTGTGAAGATGGGCGTTATCAGCAGTGCTTCTGATGTTAAAGACAGCCACCGTGAAAAGGTCAAGAAGGCATATCCTGCATATTTTGACACATATGCCCAGATGGATGAGCTGGTTGAATACCTCAGCGGATTCGAGAATCTCTACTGCGTTGGCAGAAACGGTCAGCACCGTTATAACAACATGGATCACTCTATGGCAACATCCTTTGAGGCTGTAAAGAATATTCTCAGCGGCGAAAAGTCCAAGGTGAATATCTGGAATGTAAATACAGAGAAGGAATACCACGAGGAGAAAAAGGAGGCTTCAGCATGAGAGAGCATGACGAAGCTGAAAAGGATCTGGAGGCAACCTCTGATATTCCTGTAACCTTTGAAGTTCCTGAAGAATTTTTTACTGTTGAAGCTGCTGGAAATGACGCATCTGAAGAAAATACAGATGCAGTTTCTGATGAAGCAGTGACTGACACTGAAGATTCTGAGGAGTCAGAGGATCTTGCTGAAGAATCTGAGGAGGAAGCTACTCGCAAGGCAAGAAAGCCTGTTGACTGGAAGGCTGTAGGCACTATTGCCATGACCGCAGTAAGCGTGTTTGTAATGCTTCTTGGTGTATGCCTTGTACTTTTTTACATCTGGGGACCTGCAAGAGGAGAGTTCCACTCTGACAGTACTGATACTATCTACTGGGCAGAGGCTGCTATGCAGGGCAACGGTCTTATCAATCCCGATTTCAATTACGCTGCAATTATGCCATTCGGCGGCAATATTTTCATGCAGCTGTGGATGCCGTTCTTCGGCGTATCAATGACCACACATTCGCTGGGTATGACAACATTTTTCGTGGTATTCGCTGCGGCTCTTGTCTGGATGCTCACTGAAATGAAGTGGAGCATAAGATGGACAGGCACAGCCGTAGGTGGAATCCTGATGACACTGTCTCTCAGCGAAAAGCTCAGAGAGATATTCTGGGGTCATATCATTTACTACAGCCTTGGTATGCTATTCCTCATTGTAGGTCTTGCGTTCGTAATGCATATCTATAACATACAGGAAAAGCAGAAGAAGAACGCAAAGGTAAGGCTTATCATTGCCCTTGTTGTTTTCCTTGCCCTGTTTGTGATACTCTGCACCAACTCCACTACAGCTATCGCACTGTTTGCGCTTCCTATTCTTGCAGCGCTTTTCTGCGAACGCTTCCTTGACCACTCACAGCCGCTTCTTAACAAGAAGACTCTTCTTGGCGGAATAATGCTGGTACTCTGCGGCGCTGGTGTTATAGGCGGTATAAAGCTGGGCGAGTACATTGCAGATGGTGTTTATGCAAGCTATGCCACTGCATATTCACGCTTTTCTGACAAAGCAACATGGTGGGAGCATATTGAGGGGCTGCCGCTGGCATTCCTGAATCTCCTGGGACTTGATATTGAAGCTGGTGCAGATCTTGTTTCCCTTGACGGTGTAAATACTATAGTTCTCATAGCATTCGCCCTTATCCTCGTGATTCTGCCGGTTATTGCGCTCTGCTGCTACGGTAAGATCAAGGATACAGGAACACGTATGCTTATTATTTCCCATTTTGTAGTAACTGCGTTTATTATGGTGGGCTACATCTGCGGTCTGCTGAATGCTGCTAACTGGAGACTTTCTCCCGTTATCGTAAGCGGCTTCCTTGTATGTATAGCATTTATGCGTTGGATATACCTGAGCACAGAGATGCGTCGTCTTGGTGTGCTGCTGCTGCTTCCTATGGGATATTTATGCGCAGGCTGCGCTCTTGATATAATGAAGATGCCCTCTGATTCCTACAAGGAAAATACCAGCTACAAGCTTGCACAATTCCTTGTTGAGGAGGAGCTTGAGTACGGCTATGCTACTTTCTGGAACTGCCAGGCTATAACAGTTCAGTCTGATTCTGAAACAAAGGTGCGTAATGTTGATATAGACAGCGGCGGACTGAGAATGAATACATATCAGAGCAACAGAAACTGGTATGAAGATCAGGAAGATCAGGATGAATACTTCCTGCTTATGAATGCTGGTGAACGTGATCTGCTTGTTTCATCTGGTCATGAGATAATAACAAGACCAAGACGTGAGCTTGAATGTGAAGGCTTTACTATCTGGGTATTTGAAGAAAATCTGTTTTAAAGCTATAACCGCACGAAGCTCAGTGAGCCTTGTGCGGTCAGCTTGTAGAAAAAGTCGAATTTCCGCATAAGGCTCCCTTTGAGAAAGGGAGCTGGCACGCCGAAGGCGTGACTGAGGGATTGGAAATACACGCTAAATCGCAGTTTTTCTGCGCTTGCAATCCCTCCACCACGGCTTC
>JAZNOB010000205.1:0-7174 GCA_045580565.1 Ruminococcus sp. | reverse complement strand
GAAGTGCAGTTATACCAGCTTTCTCAAACTTCTCACGATATGCCCACTGCCACTTGTACTCAAATTTTGCAGTATCCTCCGGCTCATAGTTTGCGGTGTCAACATAGTCAGTCTTTGTCTCCAGACAGGCGTCCATGATAGTGAGATCCTGATAGGGAAGTGCCACATTGATAACGAAATCGGGCTTTTCCCTATTGATAAGCTCTACCAGCTCCGGTACGTTGTTTGCGTCCACCTGAGCAGTTGTTATTTTTGTTTTTGTTTTGCCCTCAAGCTCTGCCTTGAACTTGTCACACTTTGACTTGGTGCGGCTTGCAATGCAGATCTCCTTGAAAACCTCGCTGTTCTGACAGCACTTATGAATTACTACGCCGGCAACTCCGCCAGCACCAATTATTAAAGCTTTTCCCATTTATATATACTTCCTCTCATTATTTGTTTTCAGCTTCTCTCAGTGCGTCCCTTACATTATTCGGTATTGCAAAGCAGCCCTGATGAAGAATCGTATTGTAATATTTAGTTTTAAGTCCCAGCCTGTTCCACCAGTGAGCCTTGAGGTCAGTTCTTGGATCGAACTTCTTTGACGCAAAACCGAACAGCCAGTGTCCTGATGGATATGTAGGAATATGCGCCTGATACACAAGGGCGATCGGGAACAGTGATTTTATCCTGCTGTGGGCACGTTTCATGGAGTTTCTGTAGGATTCGTAGAATGTGCTTTCGTGCTGATTTACAAGTATTCCCGTGTCACTTAGCGCCTTATAGCAGTTGCCGTAGAATTCCCTTGTGAAAAGTCCTTCGCCAACGCCGAAGGGATCGGTTGAATCAACTATTATCAGATCGTATGAACCCTCCGCAACACGCCTTACGAATCTCAGACCGTCCTGATAGTGAATGTGTACTCTCGGATCGTCAAGGCTGCATGACGTAAAGGGAAGATATTCCCTTGAAAGTTCCACCACCTTGTAGTCAATTTCAACCATATCAATATGCTCGATGGTATCATACCGGCAAAGCTCACGCACCGTGCCGCCGTCGCCTGCTCCGATAACAAGAACTTTCCTTATATCCGGATTTGTTGCCATAGGTATGTGGGTTATCATTTCGTGATACACGTATTCATCCTTTTCAGTGAGCATAAGCAGACCATCAAGAGTGAGGATGCGTCCGAATTCATTTGATTCGAAAATATCTATCCGCTGAAAGTCGCTCTGCTCAGAGGCAAGCTGTCTGTCCACACGTATTGACATTCTCACGTTATCAGTGTGATTTTCAGTATACCATATATCCATAACACATCCTCCTTACTTTACAACTCTCAGTGTTTCTATAGACATATCCTGAGGGCCTGTCAGAGAACATCCTTTTTCCTTTGCATAGCGGATGTAGTCTATAATATCTCTTGTAATGCGTTCACCCGGCGCAAGTATCGGGATTCCCGGCGGATAGCACATTACAAATTCACAGCATACCCTGCCTTCGCTTTCATCAAGAGTAACAGCTGTCTGCTCTGCGTAGAATGCCTGCTGCGGCGGAAGTGCTACGTCCGGAGAAATGTATTCACTTGAAAGCATACCTGTAGGATCGCCGCCGTGTATGCGCTTTATCTCGGACAGAGATGAAATAAGACGCTCTATTTCAAGCTCTCTGTCTCCTGCGGTGACGATTGCAAGAATATTACCTATATCTCCGAATTCTATCTGTATGCCGTATTCGTCACGGAGCAGGTCGTAGACCTCGATTCCGGCAAGACCTGTATTTCTTGTGTGAATGGAAAGCTTGGTTCTGTCAAAGGCATAGAATGAGTTCCCGTTGCAGCATTCATCTCCGTAGGCATAATAGCCGCCGATATAGTTTATCTCTTCTCTTGCGTAGTCCGTATACTGCATTGCCTTACGGAACATTTCCTTGCCGTTCAGGGCAAGATTTCTTCTTGCAAGGTCAAGGGACACCATAAGAAGATAGGATGCGCTTGTGGTCTGAGTGAGATTTATTATCTGTCTTACTCTGTCGGCGTTTACATTCTTGCCGCAGAGGAGCAATGCGCTTTGTGTGAGTGAACCGCCTGTCTTGTGGATGCTGACAGAGGACATATCCGCACCTGCCGCCATTGCAGACATGGGCATATCATCGCCGAAATAGAAGTGCGTACCGTGCGCCTCATCTGCAAGGAGCAGCATTCTGTGAGCATGAGCAAGGTCTGCAAGTCTTTTTATATCAGCGCATACGCCGTAATATGTGGGATTGTTCACAAGTATGGCTTTAGCATCCGGATTTTCAAGGACAGCCTTTTCAACTGCTTCATAGGACATTCCAAGAGGGATACCAAGCTCCTTGTTTTCATCCGGATCAACATACACCGGAACTGCACCATTGAGTACAAGAGCATTGATGGCACTGCGGTGGACGTTTCTGGGCATGATGAGCTTTTCACCTGCCTTGCAGGCTGTCAGTATCATTGCCTGTGACGCACCAGTTGCGCCGCCTACTATAAAGAAGGCATTCTCAGCACCGAAAGCCTCTGCCGCAAGGCACTGGGAATCCTTTATGACAGACACCGGATGACAGAGATTGTCAAGGTTCTTCATGGAGTTTACGTCCATCCGGACGCAGGCTTCACCTAAAAATTCCGCAAGCTCTCTGTTCCCTCTGCCGCCCTTATGACCCGGTACATCAAACCGGACAATACGGTTCAGCTTATGCTCCTGCATAGCTTCAAGGAGAGGGGCGTTTTTCTGAGTAAGAATCTTTCCCATTGCGTCTGCCCTCATATCAGTAGATATTCCGTCCGCTGAAAATTTCGATCATTTCACGGCGCAGACGGTTGGTAATATCAAGGCGGACTCTTGGACTCAGCTCATATTCGTCAGTCTTGAAGAGATAGTCCTGTAGTCTCATGTCCTTGACAAGCATTCTCGTATGAAAAAGGTTTGACTGGTAGACGTTCATATCTACTGCGTCATACCTGAGGAGTATCTCGTCATCTATATAATCCTGAATTGATGTGATGTCATGGTCGATATAGCATTTCTTTCCGCTTACATCACGTGTAAAGCCTCTTACTCTGTAGTCGATGGTGATAATATCAGAATCGAAGCTTCCGATAAGATAATCGAGCGTATTGAGAGGAGAGATCTCGCCGCAGGTTGCAACATCAATATCAACTCTGAATGTAGTGACCTCATTATCCGGATGGCTCTCCGGAAAGGTATGCACTGTAACATGGCTCTTATCAAGGTGTGCATGAACGTCTCTTCTCAGCGGAAGAAAAGCCGCACCCTGGTTGCATGAGGAGTCCATATTCTCCGGTGCAACATCGCCCTCTGCAATGAGGACGTTCACAGACGCACCCTGAGGCTCATAGTCCTGCTTTGAGATATTGAGTACCGTTGCGCCTATCATCTCAGTCACGTTGCAGAGTATTTTTGTAAGTCTCTCTGAATTATACTGCTCGTCAATGTAGCGAATGTAGTCCTGCTTTTCACGCTCGGATTTTGCGTAGCAGACGTCAAAAATGTTGAAGCTCAGCGCCTTCGTCAGATTGTTGTACCCGTACAAAGCCAGCTTTTTTTCCAATCCTAACATCACAGCCTTTCCTGTTATAATAAAATCAATTGCCTTGATGTGTAAACAAGGCAATAATTTATTGTACCATATTCTTGGAGAAAATGCAACTGTATATTTAAAGCTTTTTCATGGTAACAGGCTAATAAATGAAAGTGGGTGGGCCATATAAAAATAAAGCGGCGGACAACTGTCCGCCGCTGATTACAGGCATCATATAATTACATAAGCTTTGCGCCGCAGCCGCCGCAGAATTTAACATCCGGAGCGTGTTTTTTGCCGCATATATGGCACACACCCGCAAGACTTGCTACAAGGCTTTCTGACGGCTCAGAGGGAGCGCCGGAAACATCCACATCAATATCAGTGATATTGCTTTCAGAAGCTGATACAGACGCAGCCGGAGCAGTTACAGGAGCAGGAGCCTCAGATGCCTGCTGAACCGGTACAGCTTTTGTTTTCTTCGGCAGATTCTTCACCTTGCAGAGAAATACGCCGAAAGAAGCGATCATAAGACTTGTCAGCAGGAAGATAACATTATCACCGCAGCCGTCTGCAAACTGTGATGGCAGGGAATCTGCATAGGGAGTCAGTCCGTTCTCCAGCTTGAACACACATACAAGAAGCATCGTGATAAGCTCGCCCAGAAGTACGGAAAGGGGAGCGATAGTGCAGGCAATACCCAGACCTCTGATTGCAGATGCCACACGCTTCGTTGTAACGATCCAAAGACCGAACCAGAGAATAACGGCGGAAAAAGCCAGCCAGAAGCATACATCGCCGGCAGCAAATTTTACAATATCCTCACTCAGCGGCTCGGCATACGCACTCAGTACAGTGCCGCTTTTGGTACGTACATTCATACATACAGCCAGCACGAATGCACTTGCAAGGATCAGTATGTAAAACAGAACGGATAAGAAAGTTTTTCCTGCACCGGATTTCTTTGAGGGTGCAGAATTGTTTGTATTACTCATAAAATAAGTCCTCCTCAAAATTTTTCCTTTATAGTATATCACTTTACCGGAGATTTGTCAATTGATTCTCCGGCACTTCTGTTTATGCTTCTGATGCAGGCTATGATCAGGGTCATGTATATTATACCGATTAAAGCACCGGCGGTATCAATAAGAACGTCGCTGAATCTTCCGTTGCGGCCAGCTGAAAAATTCTGATGCAGCTCATCGGTGCAGGCATAGACAAAGCAGAACAGCAGAGATATCAGCATATACCGCTTGCTGAAAATCGCCCATGCGCTCCAGCAGGTCAGTATACCGAGAATGAAATATATAAACAGATGTGCTGCTTTCCTCAGCAGATGATCGTAGTATTTGAATTCATCAATTGAAAGAAACTCAGCGTCCGGCACGATGCGATTATACATATCAAAAAGCTTTGAAAGAAGCCCGTTGCTTACCTCTGCTGAATCCATGCCGTTCTGATTTGAAAACATAAATATTGCAGCAGCACAAATCGTTGCCAGAACCAGCGGAATTATTCTGTTTAAAGCAGTTCTCTTCAATATAACTTCTCCCTTCTGATTGCGATTGCTTTTAATTATAACACTGATTTGTGGTTTTGTAAAGTGTGTGCAGTGCAGAAAAAGCACCTCCGGCAATATACTTAACCGGAGGTGCCTGATTATTATTTATTATGCGGGAATCTTATTCAACAACTGCGCCCAGCTTATTCTTCTTGAAGTAAGCCTTTGATTCCTTTGCCATAACTCCTGACAGAGCCAGAAGTGCCACGATGTTGGGCAGTGCCATAAGACCGTTGAAGATATCTGCAATAGTCCATACAGCGGAAACTGTCAGGTATGGGCCGATGAATACAGCAACGATGTAGAGCCATCTGTAAGCTGTTGTAATGCCCTTCTTTGAACCAGTGAGGTATGCAAGGCATCTTTCAGAATAGTAGCTCCAGCCGAGGATGGTTGTGAATGCGAAGAATACAAGACACACCATGAGAATGAATGCCGGGATCTTTGAGGGCAGGAATGACAGACCTTCCTGGAAAGCATATGTAGTGATCTCAACGCCTTCAAGACCAAGCTCCGGATCCCATGCACCTGTAAGAACGATGGAGATACCAGTCATTGTACAAACGATAACAGTGTCGATAAATGTACCGGTCATTGTTACCAGACCCTGACGAACTGTGTCCTTTGTCTTTGCGGCAGCTGCTGCGATAGGAGCAGAACCGAGACCAGCTTCGTTGGAGAAGATACCTCTTGCAACGCCCTTCTGCATAGCGACCATCATTGCACCCAGAGCACCGCCTGCAGCAGCGTCCATGCCGAATGCGTCACGAACGATAGTAACTACAGCGTCCGGAACCTTTGTGATGTTTGTAAAGATAAGCACCAGTGCAAATACTACGTACAGGATAGCCATGAAAGGAACTACCACCTGAGATACAGAGGATATTCTCTTGATGCCGCCGATGATAACAAGAGCAGCAAGAACAGTTACGATAAGACCTGCAATAACAGTTGCCCAGGAAATATCGTTGCCGGCAATAGTGAGAGCTGTACCGGATGTAAAGAAGTTGTTTGCAGCAGATGTGATGCCGTTTACCTGAGTAATAGTACCGATACCCAGCAGACCGGCAAGTATTCCGAAAATTGCAAAGAGCTTGGCAAGCCACTTCCACTTGGGACCCATACCCTTTTCGATGTAGTAGAACGGACCGCCGAGGTAGTGACCCTCTGCGTCAACAGTACGATACTTGATTGCAAGGAAGCCTTCTGCATACTTTGTAGCCATACCCAGCAGAGCTGCTACGATCATCCAGAAGAGAGCTCCGGGACCGCCGACAGCAATCGCTGTAGCGACACCTACGATATTACCGGTACCGATAGTAGCGGAGAGAGCTGTACAAAGCGCACCAAAGCTTGAAACCTCGCCTTCGCCGCCTTTTTCGTTCTTTACCATGAACTTGAGAGCCTTGCCCAGATGTCTGAACTGCAGGCCTCTGCCACGGATAGTCAGTACCAGACCGCACGCCATAATGAGAACGATCAGCGGTACACCCCAGACGATATCGTCTATCGCCACAAGGATTTCATTGAGCTTTTCCATTGGTTAACACCCTTTCGTTTTATTGAGCCGCATTGACCCATTGTATTATTATACTAAAGTATACCATATTTTTCAAATATTGTCAATAGAAAATGCTGTATTTTTGCTATAATGCAAAAAGCAGCGACAGATTATGGATCTGCCGCTGCTGTGATTTATCCGGTTGTTACAGGAAGGGAGTCGATAGCAATTACAAGGAATTTAAGCAGAGCGTTAGCGTCGGAGCCGTTTATGCTGCCGTCATTTACGCAGTCAGCATTTGCTGTCTGCTTTTCATTCAGAGTAATGATGTTTGCAAGCTTCTTGTTGAGATATACGAGATCCACCATGGATACCTTGCCGTCGATATTTACATCGCCGTACAGAACGTCCCCAGGAGTACCTGTGCCGGTATTTGTAGTAGTGGTTGTTGTGGTGGTAGTAGTTGTTGTTCCAGTGGTAACAGTGGTAGTTGTACCGGTCTGCTCAGAGCCGTCGCCCATAAGCTTCATAACGCCGAAGCCAGAGGGATCGGTGTAACCCATACC
>JAZNOB010000204.1:0-9050 GCA_045580565.1 Ruminococcus sp. | reverse complement strand
CAGTTATCAATGACCATAGTGAACATCTCATCCAGACCCTCTGCATAGGCGTCGATTCCTGTATCAGTATCCATATAGATGGTATTGTAAAGCTCGGTCACGAAGTAGAAGCCGTAATAGGCGTCCGGATATTGTGCCTTGTACTTGCTGTACAGCTCGGTGGTGATGGCGTTGCACTTTGTCATGTATTCCCTGTTGGCTTCACGTCCGGCTTCTGAGGCAATGTCACTGTTCCAGACCGTGTCAAGTCCCATGCCAAGATAGAGCTTGATATCGTATTTATCGCAGTAGTAGAAAAGGTCGTCAAGGGCATGATATACCTGACCGCCTTGCAGGAAGTCAAGCTCTGACTCATAATACACCGTCCACGTGCCGTCGGGATTATGAGTTGCAACATCACCCATGATAAGATAATCAATGCCGATATCCTTCATTACCTGCATCTCAGCCTCCCAGCGTTCCTCATCATAGTTAAGGTAAAGCCACGGCTGAATAAATGTTCCGTCTACATCTGTTACCCTTTCCCTGTCAGCTGCATCAGCTGCTATAGATGCACCTGCAAAGCTCAATATACACGCTGCTGATACCAGAACTGATATAGCCTTTGAAATTTTCATAGACTCCTCCTTTTTGTAAGTTCCTGAAATTGTTTCTGCACTATACCGCTGTATCCGAAACAAATGGAATCCAAGACGTTTGTTTATATATACTGCCCATATTATACCACATATTGAAGATAAAAGCAATAGACAGCAACAACTTCATACCGGTATAAGACAACTTCACCTCTGCATAGATTTATTATGAGGTGATACGACATGATTCTGGAGCTTATCCAGCATATTTTCATGTGCTTTCTGAGAGTAGAAAATTCCGGCACATTCCCCAGACCCCTTTCCCGAAAAGAGGAACAGCAATGCTTCGAGCTTATGGCGCAGGGTGACAAGGAAGCAAAAAACAGGCTGATAATGCACAATATGCGGCTTGTTGCTCATATCATCAAAAAATACTACGCAGGCAGCTGCGATCAGGATGACCTTATTTCAATCGGTACTGTCGGTCTTATCAAGGCTGTATCCACATTCGATCATTCAAAAGGAATACGGTTTGCTACTTATGGAAGCAGGTGTATTGAAAATGAGATACTCATGAGCTTCCGTGCACAGAAAAAGCTGTCCGATACAGTATACATGAGCGATACTCTGGAGACTGACAAGGATGGAAACCAGCTTACTCTTATGGATGTCATAGATGACGGCAGCGACCTTGACGAGATAATCGACAGCCGTATGCAGACTCAGCAGCTTTACCGGTATGTTGCCGAGCTGAGCGAGCCACGTGAAAGGGAGATACTTATAGCACGATACGGCCTGTACGGAACAACTCCCCTTACACAGCGTGAGATCGCTGATAAGATGGGGATATCAAGGTCATATGTATCCCGTCTTGAAAAGCGTGCACTTGAGGAGCTGCGGAAACGCTACGACAGCTGAAAACAGGCTGCTGTACTTACTGTACGGCAGCCTCTGCTTGTGTCCCTGAAGTCATTCAGGGGCATTTTTGCTGTTACCTGTGTAAGCTCTGCACTTTCCCGTAAGTATTTTATCTTTCCTCCCAGATAGAACGGCTCTTTCAGAAGGCTATTGCATTATCAATATGATAGCAGCTTGACATCTGCAGATTTTCCGTGTATAATTAATGTATATTCTGACGTAATACGAGAGGTGGTTTGATGATGAATGACAAAATCAAAAATGCGGCAAAGGCTGCCCTCGCTATGGAGAACCATCTGCGTAACGACCTTTTGAAGAAAAACGGAAAATTGCAGGAGAAAAAGCTTTGGGAGAATACGTTTATCAAACATCAGATCGACAGACGTAAACAAGGCGGTACATTCTCAATTGCAGACCATATCAGAGCAATGGTATATTCTATGCTCAGTTCGGGTTCTACCTGGGAAAGAATCGAGCCGAGTATAAAGATCGATACAGGAGAAATATCACTGATTGATGAAATATTTTTCAATTATGATATTGATACTTTGCTGAATATATCTCCAGCGGATATAATTGAAAAAATATCATCACACAAGCTTGGCACGCAAAGTATTAACAAACAAGTAAATGCAATTATTTCTGCTAATATCCCTAAGCTGTCAGCTATTGAAAATCAGTACGGGAGTATTGATAATTTCTATCAGCATTTCATCAATGCTGACCCTACGCTTAACACCTTGGTGCTTGTGCTGTCTGAGAAAAACAGCAAATACAAGTTGTCACAGATGGGCGAAGCTCTGACAGCGGAATATCTGCGGAATGTAGGCTATGATATATCAAAGCCTGACAGACATATCAGAAGGATTCTCGGCAGTCAATATCTCGGTTGCTCTGAATCTGAAATCGTTCCGATTTATGAGGCCTTTGATATTGTTGCCGAAATCGCTTCGGAACTCGGCAAGCCTATCGCAGAGGTGGATTATATTCTGTGGTCGTACTGTGCGAATGGGTATGGTGAAGTTTGTACGCTTAATAAGCTTGGGTGTGACATTTGCACTATAAAGCTATATTGTAGAAATTGGAGGCATTGAAAATGTTGAAATTTAAAGTTTCAAAACAGTCCTGTCAGTGTAAAAGCATCTTTTCGAAAGCCCTGTGTTTAGTTCTCACCATTTTTATGATAACTGGTTATCTCATGCCTTTTTCTTCAATGACAGCAGATGCGTTATCAATTGATGTTTACGATAAAGAAAGCCTTAGTATTGCATTAAATGATGGAGCTGATATAACATTATGGTCAGATATCAATGTTGGTTCTGATGCTCTGAATGTTAATCAAACAAGCTCGATCAACTTAAACGGTTATTCGTTAACAGCAAATGCGAGTATTATCGTTGCATCGGGTCAAACACTGACAATCAAAGACAGTCAATATACATCTGATAATCCTGGAACAGGTAAATTGGTCGTAACTGGCAGCACAAACAGTGCAGGTATTATAGCAACTGATGCAACGCTTATCATCCTCTCAGGCGTAGTTAATTCAACAGGTGGAGATGTCGGAGGTGATGGAATACAAGGTGGAGTCGTAACAATCTATGAAGGCTCTATTACAGCAGTTGGTGGAAAGGGTGGCGATGGTATAAGCGGAGCAGGAGTTACTATTTACGGAGGGACAATTAAAGCGACAGGCGGCGCAGCTTATATAGGCGGTAATGGTATTTGTGCAACTGCAGACACTGGAGTCACGATTTGGGGAGGAAACATTGAAGCAATTGGTGGAAAATGTCCTGAAAATCTCAAACAAGGTGATTATGGTGACAATGGAATTGGAATCGAATACCTAAAAGCAATTTATGGTGGTACAATCAAAGCAAGTTCAGGCGATCAACTGAGAATTGTTGGAAGTATAATATCTAATGGGCAACAATATCCCAAGTATGGATATAGTAGTTTTGATGTGTATGGAATTGGTCGTTCGGTAGTTATTACAAATTGCACATTAGAATTATGCCTGGATGGTTATGGAGCCTTTAATTGTAACATTGAAACTGCTAAACAGGGATTTTCAAATTGTACGATATTTGGCGAAGGTGCAAAAGATGACAACCAGGAATGTTGGGGAACCTACGATTCTTACGGACAGCTTATTACAGGAACTGTTACATTTGATTCAATGGACGGTTTTGCGGCTACAACTAAGACAGTAGCAATAGGATTAACTGTGGCAGAACCCAGGGAACCATACAGGGATTACCATACATTTGACGGCTGGTATAATGCTGAAACCGGCGGCGAAAAGGTAGAATTTCCCTACACTGTGACAGAAGATGTGACATTATATGCAAGGTGGATTCCATATACCTATGTAATCACATATGAATCAAAAGGCGGCTCGGATATCCAAAGTCAAACTTTAGATTATGGTACAGTGATTGAGGAACCTATCATACCGACAAAGACAGGGTACAATTTTAATGGTTGGTATGATGCAGAAACAGCTGGAGAAGAAATTGAATTTCCATATACAGTGACTGAAGATGCCACGTTCTACGCACGATGGTCAAGTAAAATATGCACAGTTACATTTGATACAAATGGAGGTCCAGAAAAATCAAGCCGTAATGTGTACTATAAAACTATGATAACCATCCCTGACCCCATTTGGGAAGGAAAACAGTTTTTGGGTTGGTACACTGAGAAAAACGGCGGGACTAAGATCGAATTTCCATATACAGTGACAGACAATGTTACTTTGTACGCAAGATGGAACGATACTTTTATTGGAGACATCAACCTCGACGGTACATTCAGTGCTGCTGACATAAAGCTTATGCAAGACTATCTGGTTGGCATAGAAACATTAACATCTGAGCAGGAAACGATTGCCGATGCAAACGGCGATGGTGTACTTAATACTTTCGACCTGTGCATGATAAAGAGCTTGTATCAGGAATTATCATGAGCTTCATAATAAAGCAGAAACGCTGCGACAGCTGAAAAGAGGCTGCTGTACTTACTGTACAGCAGCCTTTCTGCTTCCCTTACGGTACTGATTAGGAGTAACTCCGAACCTTGCCTTGAACTGGCGGTTAAAGTACGAAAGATTCTCGAAGCCTGTTTTCTCTGCAATTTCAAGGATATTATCCGAGGATGACACAAGCAGCTGTGCGGCGATCTTCAGTCTGTAGCCACAGAGATAGGATGTGAAGCTCTCGCCCATTGCCGCCTTAAAGAACTTCATAAAATGCGAGCTGCTGTAGAAGCATACCTCTGCCGCCTGCTGAACAGATATAGGCTGTGAATAATTCTCGCTGATATAAGACAGAATAAGCTTGACCTTTTCGATGGAACGGCTTCTGGAAGACATCTCAGAAGCAGCTGTGTGATGATTGATTATCTCGAAAAGAAAGCTCAGCAGCAGGCCTTTTACACCAAGCTGATAGCCGTGAGCCTTCCTGCTGCACAGGTCGTCAATTTTTTCAATGTGTTCTGCTGCGGCTGTATAATATGGCAGATCATGGTCGATCATAGAGCTGTGTGCAAGCCTGCCCTCAAATAGTGACGAGAGAAGCGAGCTGCATTTATCTCTGCGGTCATTGTCAAGAAAAGCAGTCTCAAAGAGAATATTTTCATATTCCACCGTACAGGAATTCTTCTGGTGGATAGAATGAAGCTGTCCCGGAAGTATAAGTATCATATTTCCTTCCTCTGCGTCATAGGCTTTAAGGTCTACCTCAACGAGAGCCTTACCTTTTTTTATTACGATAATCTCCGCTTCATTGTGCCAGTGCATACTTACCTCCGGAAAATCCAGCGGTATTGAGCAGAGGTATGTATTGTAGGGGAAATCCGGTGTTGTATGGGATTTATTTTCATGATAGCTTTCATACTCACGATTCATTGATATCAGCTCCTTTCCGTACAATATGATTATACCTCAGTTGCTCCGGTTTTTCAACATATTTTTGTGACAGCCTTGGTAAATACTGTAAAATGATAGTATTGTACCACTTTTAGCTTGTATTATGCAAGAAATCACAGGCTGAAAAGAGTATAATAATATCAACAAGTAAAACATCCGCCATATGGCAAATACGAAAGGATAGATCAATATGAACTTACAGAATGTAATAAACGCAAAATACGGCAAGTCGATCGCTGACTGCACAAATGAGGAGCTGTACTTCGGTCTCCTTGACATGGTTAAGGAAATGGCAAAGGGCAAGGAGATCGCTTCCGGCAAGAAGAAGGTATACTACATCTCCGCTGAATTTCTTATCGGCAAGCTTCTCTCCAACAACCTTATCAACCTTGGCATCTATGACGAGGTAAAGGCTGTGCTTGCTGAAAACGGCAAGGATATCTGTGCAGTTGAAGAGGTCGAGCCGGAGCCGTCACTGGGTAACGGCGGTCTTGGCAGACTTGCTGCTTGCTTCCTTGATTCCATTGCAACTCTGGGACTTAACGGCGACGGTATCGGTCTTAACTACCACTACGGTCTGTTCAAGCAGAAGTTTGTGAAGAACCTCCAGACAGAAGAGCCTAACGCATGGATCGAGGATCAGAGCTGGCTCACTAAGACTGACAAGACATACACTGTATCATTCCGTGGTCTGAATGTAACCTCACGCCTTTACGATATCGACGTTACCGGCTACGACAGCACTACAAATAAGCTGCACCTTTTCGATATTGAAACTGTTGATGAAACTATCGTTGAGGAAGGCATTGACTTTGACAAGAGCGACATTGAGAAGAATCTCACACTGTTCCTGTATCCGGACGACAGCGATGACGCAGGCAGACTGCTTCGTGTATACCAGCAGTACTTCATGGTAAGCAGCGGTGCACAGCTTATCCTTGACGAGTGTATCGCAAAGGGCTGCGATCTCCACGATCTCCACGAATACGCAGCTATCCAGATAAACGACACACATCCTACAATGGTCATTCCGGAGCTTATCAGACTGCTCTGCGAACGTGGAATTGAAATGGATGAGGCTATTGAGATCGTAAGCAAGACCTGCGCTTACACAAACCACACCATCCTTGCAGAGGCTCTGGAAAAGTGGCCTATTGCATATCTGAAGAAGGCTGTACCGCAGCTTGTACCGATCATTGAGATCCTTGATGACAGAGTACGCAGAAAGTATGACAACGAAAAGGTTGCAATTATCGACAGGGACGACCGTGTTCACATGGCTCATATCTGCATACACTACTCCTACAGTGTAAACGGCGTTGCTTCCCTGCATACAGATATCCTCAAGGAAAATGAGCTGAATCACTTCTACGAGCTTTATCCTGAAAAGTTCAACAACAAGACTAATGGCATCACCTTCCGCCGCTGGCTGCTCCACTGTAATCCTGAGCTGGCGTCCTATATCTCCTCACTTATCGGCGACGGCTACAAGAAGGACGCTTCAGAGCTTCAGAAGCTGGCAGAATTCGCTGACGATGAAAAGGTTCTTTCTGAGCTTCTCCGCATCAAGCAGAACCGCAAGGATGAGCTTTGCGCATATCTGAAGCGCACACAGGGTCTTGAAATAAGTGCGGATTCCATTTTCGACATCCAGATAAAGAGACTCCACGAATACAAGCGTCAGCAGCTGAACGCTCTCTATATCATTCACAAGTATCTTGAGATCAAGGCTGGCAAGAAGCCCTCTACACCTATCACCTGCATTTTCGGCGCAAAGGCTGCTCCGGCTTACGTTATTGCACAGGATATCATTCATCTGATACTCTGCCTCCAGCAGGTTATCAATAACGACCCTGAGGTAAGCCCGTATCTGAAGGTCATCATGGTTGAAAACTACAATGTTACAAACGCTGAGCATCTGATTCCGGCGTGTGACATTTCCGAGCAGATCTCCCTTGCATCCAAGGAAGCGTCCGGTACAGGCAATATGAAGTTCATGCTGAACGGTGCGGTAACTCTGGGTACTGAAGACGGCGCAAATGTTGAGATCCATGAGCTGGTAGGCGACGATAATATCTACATCTTCGGTGATTCCAGTGAAACTGTAGTAAAGCGTTACGCTGACGCAAGCTATGACGCATCCGCTTACTACAAGAAGGATAAGGACATCAAGGCGGCTGTTGACTTTATCACAGGCAAGGAGCTTCTGGCTGTAGGCAGCAAGGAGCATCTCACAAGACTCCAGAAGGAGCTTATCGGCAAGGACTGGTTTATGACCTTCCCGGATTTCCAGGACTATATCGAAAAGAAGGAGCTTGCATTCAAGGAATACGAAAACAGAATGGAATGGGCTAAGAAAATGCTCGTGAACATCTCTCAGGCAGGCTACTTCTCCTCCGACAGAACTATCGCTGAATATAACAGAGATATCTGGCATATCGAGGACTGATGCGAAAATTACCGGAAACATCTTCCTTTCTTAAATAATGGAAAAAACCGCTGTAAGTATACAGCGGTTTTTTCTGTGATGTACACTATTCAGTTATAAGTTTGGAAAAAACATCTCTCAATAAGGTGAGGTCACCCTGTGCAGCCTTAATAGTAGCTATCATCAGTATATCGCTGTCGCAGCCAGCAAAGCATATGTCATAACCGGCATTTCTTACAAGCAATGTTATAAACAGACGAAGAGTCCGACCATTACCTTCACGAAACGGATGAAGCATATTAAGGTCATGATAAAGCTCAGCAAGCTCACAAGCAAAATGCTCCCTGTCAATTCCTTTGAGATAATTCATTTCATCAAGCCGCTTGAAAATCAGTGTACCGATCCTTTCAATATCATCAGCTCTGTAAAACACAGTTCCCTTTTTAGACAGACTGATTGTTCGCGCACAGCCAGCCCAATCATATAAATCGCAGAACAGTTCCTTATGAAGCTTCTTATAGAATGCAAAGCTGACATTTTTAAACGATCCTTCTTGCTCAATCAATGCAGATTTAAGCAGCACAAGCTGTTTTTCCACAGTATCAAGCTCAACCTGAGTCTTAATTCCCAGCTTATTTATCAATACAGTTGTACCGGGATAGCAGCTGTCCTGTGTCCCTTCGATGGAGTATACCGCCATTTTCACCTCACTTATGATTACCGGTAATCATATCCACAAACTGCTGTACAGTCATTTCGCCATCCAGACATTTTCTTACATTTTCAATTTCTTCAGCTGAAAAACAGTAGCCTTCCATTTCAGCTGAAGCAATCTGGTTTTTTAGTATCTTTTCGGTTGCATCGTTATACATTATGATTCTACTCCTGAATTGTTTTTATTTTATTATAGCCTTTTCAAGCACTTTTGTCAAGCGATGCACCAACCGGTGCTTGACTATTCTTTAAAAATATGTTATCATTATATACAGAAACAAGCCGTCACAAGGCGGTGTACATAAGGAGACATATTATGGAACAGGTCAAAATATCAAACCTCTATTCACTGGAGCACACACTTGCCAAAGATTATCTCGAAAAGTTCACATATCCGTGGGAGGCGCTCAAAGGCATCAGCGAAATGATAATAGAGCTGGGCAAGAGCCTTTCTCCGGATGAATACGATAATCCTGCTGAAAACGTA
>JAZNOB010000203.1:0-5831 GCA_045580565.1 Ruminococcus sp. | reverse complement strand
GTAAAGGTATCCGCTGCACTGCGTACTATCCCCTGCACAGACAACACTCCGAGGAATACTGTCATAAGCAGTCCAAGACTCCATGTGACAAAGCTTTTCATAAACCTGAGTATTCCTCCCATATTTACCGAAGGACTTACTGCGTCAGCTACCGACAGTGCAAGGCACATACTCAGCACAGGAAGAATTATATTCCCCGTTACCTGCATGATGACGCTTACAAGGGCATACACCGCTGTGTAGTAGCTTATGCCTGTACCAGGATTGCCTCCGGTTATCACTATCCCAGCAAACACTGGCGTAAAGGCTGTCATGAAGTCTGTACACTGCGTCAGAGTCTCCTTTACTCTTAAAAAGCTGCCGCAGACCTGCGGTACGGAAGCTGCTGCACCTGCCATTACGATAACCATGCCGCTTATCTGGTCTGTTCCGTTTTTAAGTCCGCCCTGCATTGCTCCCGCAAAGGCTGAAAAGGCTGTTACCGCTGTAAGTATTGTAAATATCTGCAATGGCATACCAAGCTGTGAAGCGACAGCTGAGAGAACTCCATCCATTACATCCCATACACCTGTCTCACCAGCAGCATCAGGATTGCCTGCTTCTATGCCGTATTTATCGAGTACATCTTTTATATCAGGAGAAAGGCTGTCGGTTATATCGTCTGCACCGCTTGATGATATAAGACTTTCAGGTATCTGTGCTTCCTCTGCTGATGCTGCAAGAGATACAGCGTATATCATGAGAACGAAAATAATCATTACTGCTGCAGCTTTGAATATCCTTTTCATGAAAGCACTCCTGTAATCAGTGAAAGCAGCGAATCGATCAGCGGCAAGGCAAGAACCAGCAGCGAGACTCTTCCCCACAGCTCTGCCGCAGAGGCAAGCGCCTGCTCTCCGCTGTCACGGCATATGTCAGCTGCGATACCGGTTATGTAGCATATTCCAATGGCTTTAAGCAGCACTGTCAGATAACTGCTGTCAAGACTTGTCTGTTCAAAGAGCTGCTCCAGCTTATCTATAACAGGCTGAATACTGTAGAGTACTGCCGTAACCGCTATTACGCATACAGCAAGACTTGTAAATAATGCGTGCTCACGGCAGTACTGCTTCAGCAACGCAGCTGTTGCCGCACCTATTATACAAAGCGCAGCTGCGCTTCCTGCATCACCTATCATAATCCGAACACCGACTTTATCTTCTCAAATAAAGCCCCTATTTCATCTATAAGCAGCATAAGGACTACTATAAGTCCGGCAAGAGTCGTCATCATCGCCTGCTCCTCACGTTCTGCCCTCCTGAGGACGAGGTTCAGCACTGCTACTATAATACCAGCTCCTGCAATTTTAAATACAAGGTCGATTTCCACTTACATTTCCTTTCCTTAACAAATCAGCAAGGCTGCTGACATTCCTCCTAATATTCCAAGGCAGCGGTACAGTCTGCCCTTTCTTGTATACTGCTCCTGAGTCATGCGGTATAGCTCCTGAAGCTGTTCCTCTGTGCGTCCGAGCGTCATAAGCTGCCCTTCAATATCGCTTGCGCCAAGACTTTCCCCAAGAGGCTCCAGTATTACACGAAGCTCAGGGGTAATTTTGCTATCCTCGTCTATTCCTCTTTGCCATGCGTCGGGAAAGAATACGCCTTCTTCCATACAACCTGCAGCTGTCTGTATAAAACCAAGCTGCATGAATCCTGACCTGTACGCAAGCTCGTTTATCAGCTCCGGCAGCGGCTCACAGGAAAAACGCATTATCGAAGCCGTTTCACGCAGAAGCATACTTGTCTTGCGGCAGTATTCGGCTCTGCCTTTAAGACGTGAGGACGCTTCAATTCCAGCAGCAGCTCCGCACATGACTATACATAACAATCCAATAAGCTTCAGCATGATTCTCTAAGGCAGCGCACTTCTGCGATCTCACCAGGACTTGTACCGCTTCCAAGCAATGCAGCATAGCTGAATGCGCCTTCCTCGGAGAGCATACGCACTGCACGTCTGCTCATGGCGTCATCAATACTTCCAGCATGAGCTGAGGCTATTATTCTTACACCGCAGCCTGCAACTCTCAGCAGAGCGTCGGCATCCTCCTCTGTACTGATCTCATCACATATGATATAATCCGGAGTCATCGCTCTCAATGCCATTACTGCACCCTCGCTTCTCGGCAGACCGTCAAAAACATCAGTATGAAGCCCCACATCAAACTGAGGCAAACCGTGAATACATCCTGCTATTTCACCTCTTGTATCTATAAGAGATACCCTGTAGCTTCCGCCAAGTATACGGCAAAGGTCACGGAGTATCGTTGTCTTACCGCTGCCTGCCTTTCCAAGGATAATAAGACCACCGTCCGATTTTGCTGCGGTCTGGTGTACAAGGGATTCGGCGCAGTTTCTCACCTGTCTCGGTATGCGCAGGCAGATGCTTCCTATATCCCTCATGCTTTTCAGACGGAAGTCCTCATAAACAGCGGTGCCTGCAATTCCGGCTCGTGCACCTCCTCTGAGCGAAATGTATCCCTCACGAAGCTCTCTTCCATAGCTGTATACTGAGTATTCGCACAATGCACGAAAGGTTTCGTGTATCTCAGGCTTCATTACCCTGACCGCCTGTTCGGGATATGAAGTAAGTCTGCCAGTGGAAGCAACAAAGTGTTCCTTCCCTGCAATTGTAACGGCAAGAGGTCTGCCGGCTCGCAGCCGTATTTCCTGAAGCCTGTCTGCATCGCTGCTTTTCATCGACTGAAGAGTCCCTCTTATTCTGGGCGAAATGTAAGACATCAGCTGCGATAATACATCGCTGTTCCTTATGTTTTCCGTTATATGTCTCTCCCTTCTGACCGTTATCCGAGAGGATAAGCTCTCTGGTTTAATATTATGCTGTATACTTGTCAGTTAGAACATATAAAAAAAACGCACCGGCAGCTTAATGTGCCGGTGCGGTTTCTATTCAGATAACTTACGTCACCTTATGTTTTGAAGCAGAATTATTACTTCTTTCTTCTGCGTGCTACAGCTGCAAAGGCTGCCAGTACGAGTACTGTACCGCTTATAGGAGCCAGCATCATGAAGCTGTCGCCTGTCTTCGGTGACTCAGGTGTATTTGCAGTAGAGCCCTTCTTTGTAGTTGTAGTAGCCTTCTTGGTGGTTGTTGTAACTGTTCCGGTTGTGGTAGTTGTTGTTGTTACCTCATCGGATGAAGTAGTTGTTGTAGTCGTTGTAGTAGTTGTTGTGGTAGTTGTAGTGGTAGTGGTTGTTGTAGATGTAGTAATTACAGGAGCATACTCATCATACATTACTACTACATTACCGGTCTGAAGAATGTTCTGACCATTTACTACAAGATACAGCTGTCCGCCAACCATCATGAAGTCGATAGATTCTGCAATAGCATAGTTTTCAGGAGCCAGTATCTCAGTCAGTCTGTAAACCACATTATCAACAAGATTTGTTACATAATGCGGCTCATAGCCGGATGTCCACTGGTCGAAGATCACGCCATTCTGGCTGAGCTGGAGGATAGCACCCGGAAGCTCAGCGCCGCTTGCTGCGTCAGCCTTCTTGATATAGACATTGTTTGCAACTGTAGTAGTTACAGATGTAGTTGTAACAGTGTCTGTTCCTGTACCTGTATCGGTTGTTGTGGTTGTAGTTGTTGTAGTAGTGGTTGTTGTAACGATAACTGCCTGGTCGTACATTACGATTGTAGAACCGGCTGCTGTCAGTGAACCATTATCATTAACAATGTAAACCTCACCGCCAAGTACAGTGAAATCAATAGCAGCTGCGTAGTAATAGCCGGTAGGAGGAGCGATTTCAGACAGTGTATAGTTTACACCCTCTCTGAGTCCTGTTATCTGATGAGCTGTGCCATCGGATGTCCAGGAATCAATAACCGTACCATCTTCAGCTGTTACCTTCAGCATAGCGCCAACGACTTCTCTGCCGGAAGGAACATTACCAACGATCTCCTGCTTATCAACATTGATCTGGAATGTTTCTTCTGTAACAGTAGTAGTTGTTGTTGTTTTATCCTCACCCTGTACACTGGAGGATAATGATGTTGTTGTAGATGTGTCAAGGGTAATTGTAGGTCTTGATGTGGTGGTTGATGTGGTAGTAGTCTTTGATGTTGTTGTAGTAGTTGTTGTCTTGGATGTTGTTGTGGTTGTAGGCTTAGTTGCTGTAGTAGTTGTAGTAGTCTTGGATGTTGTTGTGGTCGTAGGCTTGGTTGTTGTGGTAGTTGTTGCAGACTCAGATGTAGTTGTAGTTGTAGTAGTTGTAGACTCAGATGTTGTAGTGGTTGTTGTAGTAGTTGATGTAGTATCCTCAGCCTTTTCAGCGTTGCATACAACGATAGTGTTTGCATTGGCTTCATTATAGAGGTAATATCCGCTTTCAGCCTCAGCATCTGCCTCAGACTTTGTACCGTCTGTAGAGAAGATAACGCCGTTGCTGATTGTAAATGTCATAGTACCATCAATAACAGCATAGGTTACATCACCTACTGTGAATTCACCGCCTGTTTCTGCAAGAGTATAAGTGCCGTCAGGCAGCATCTTGATAGTCATAGCAGTTTCGCCGGATGTCCACTTAACACCGTTTTCAGCCTTAGTAAGACCAGTGTTTACTTCAAGAACCTTTGTCCAGTCAGCATCTGCATTTGTCAGAGTAAGCTCTGCGCCTGCGATTTCCTTTTCACCAGTGATATCGCTCTTGGAGATCACGATGGAGGATACTGCATCCTTGACTGTGATTGTATTGCCGTCAGCTGTGATTCCGTCAACACCTGTACCGCTTACAACACCATTTGTAATGGTGAAGCGGAACTCGGATGTAACCAGAGTATAGCCGTCGGGAGCTACTGTTTCACGGAGGATATATTCGCCGTCTGCAAGACCTCTGATAGAATCAGAACCGTCTGCGCTTGTCCAGCTGATAATATTCTTGGAAACTGCAGGGAGAATGATAGTTGCATTCTCAATGTCGATCTCGCTGAGATCAGCTGTAGTGTCTACAGCCTCCAGCTGCATGGATGCACCCGGAATTGTAGCAGAACCAGTTTCGTCAACAGACTTCTTGTCAATAACGATTTCGGAGAGCTTGTCTTCCATAGTAACCTTAACGATTTCTGTGGACTGAGTACCGTCCTCATTATCTGTTATAGTTACAGTGAACTTAACTGCCTCTGCAATCAGATAGCCAGCTGGAGCAGACTTTTCTACCAGATAGTAGTCGCCTGCAGGAAGCGCCTTGATAGTCTTTACTTCGCCTTCAACAGATGTCCACTTTCTTACAGGTGTAAGATCTGTTGTGTTGCCGTCAGCTGCTTCATAAGCCTCAGCCTCGTAGATCTCAAGCTCTGCACCGCCGATGAGCTCTGTTGTCTCTTCGTCAACGATGTGCACCTTGGAGATCTCTACCTCAGTGTAAGCGTCTTCCATTACAACTGTGTTGTTTTCAGCTGTCTCGCCGTCAACTGTTACTGTGCCGTCTTCATTTACTGTAAACTCGATGGACTCAGCCTTCAGGTAGCCGTTGGGAGCTGTGATCTCAGTCAGAACGTATTCGCCCTCGCTGAGTGTAAATGTAGACTTGTTGATTCCGTCAGTCTTCCAAGGAGCGATGACTTCGTTGCCGTCCTTGTCAGTGATGGTCAGATATGCGTTCGGAATTTCTTCTGTTCCGCCGATCTCAACCTTGCTGATAGTAACTGCTGTCTCGCCGATCTTCAGATCCTTGACTGTCAGAGTTTTGCCGTCAGCAGAGAGTACTACTGCACCGTCTGATACAGCGGATACAGAACCAGCCTTTACAACACCGTTTTCGATC
>JAZNOB010000202.1:0-2617 GCA_045580565.1 Ruminococcus sp. | reverse complement strand
ATCTGAGCTTCAGGCTTTCTTTGCAGAATATGATGAATCATTCGTTATTGAAGAAAGAGAAAACTCTGACAACTATTTTGTGGATATCGGTGTAGTCTTTGATGAGCTTCGCTGGGAAATTTCTGACGCACTTGAAGAAAGATTCCCTGGTGTTGATGCGTATACAGGTGTGGAGTGTGATTATTCCGGCGGCGGAGATTTAACCTCCGGCGAAATTGATATTCTCACCTCAATATACGAAGAATCCTCCAGCGACACAAACCAAAGCGGTGCAGTTGACCTTGACGATGCAGTGCAGGTTCTGACGCACTACGCAAACACTGCTGCCGGCATTGCTCCTGCCGCTGAAACTGCTGATATGGACGTAAACGGTGACGGAAGCGTTACTCTCGATGATGCGGTAAAGGTGCTCACCGTATATGCTGAGCTTGCGGCTGGGCTCAGATGACAACCGAAATGCTCCACTTCTACAAAAACAATCCTTATATCGTATGGGAGTGATACTATGAATAAGACAAGAAAACTTTTAGCATTGATCATAGGCGCAGCAGCTGCGGCTGCCGCATTACATGGCGTAACAGCTGAGGCGTGGAGCTATACGCCCTCTGTCAGCGATCCTGCTGAAGCACCGGAGGGATACGAGACTTTTGACGGCGCTTATTCCGACTATCTGAGAATATATCCTATAGAGGACGCTGTGGCGTTTTACCGCAGTACCGATAACCCCATGCTATTTGCGGCGTTTGACAATCTTGTATTCAGCCGGCTTGATATCACAGTCACTAATGACGGCTGGGAGGATATTTATAATAAGTACAGCCATGAGCTTGGAATGGACCGTGCGGATGTTCTTGCCGACGGAAAGCTCGTCCGGATGTCGGACTATGTGAATATCGGCGGCGGCTATGAGGGCGACGCAGAAGCTGACGCTGCCGAGAGATATAATGCGGTTGATGATAAGTTTGATACGCTCATGACTATGTGCGGGGAAATGTATGAAAGCGGATGTATCGAGTCTGCTGTCTATGTGCCCTTTTACGCATCATCTCAGGCTCTTTATGTTGACAGCTTCAGATTTTCCGGCTTCACAGGCTCTGAGGAGGAGATTACAGCGGCTGTCTCCGGAGTAAACGAGGGCGCAGCTGTTTTCGTTTCCGAGGCTGACGGATATCTTCAGGGAAACGTGATCTTCGCCTATGACGGCGCATCCGCTGACGATGTGTTTGCCGCCATGGACGCTGTTGCGGCGATCGACGGTGAGCATACTGTATTCCTGCACTGTGAGGATGTTATAGACTGGGACAATACGGCTGTGACCTCTCCTGAGATAACCTCAGAGTCTGTTGACCTGATCGGCTTGCTTGCGTCTGAGTCTGCTGTGCCTGCCGGAGATATCAACTCCGACGGCAAGACCAGCATTCTTGACGTTATAACTCTTGCCAAGGTGAACGCAGGGCTTATTGAACTGAATACCGAACGCACCGCTGCCGCTGACCTGAACGATGACGGCGAGGTAGATTCCGCAGACCTGACGATACTGCTGGAATTCATTGTGGGGCTGATTGATACTATATAATAATAAAGGGCAGACCGGTGAAGTCTGCCCTTATCTTATGCCTTGTCCGATGCAATGACCTTGCGCATGGCGAGTATTCCTGTGCGTATTGCAGCATCCATATCAAGCTGCGGAGTTTTTTCAAGACCGTATTTAGCCTCACGCTCCTGATTCCATATCATGTTCAGCACTGTTGCACACCGTACATGGAGCGTTCCTGCAACTACAAACAGTGCTGCCGACTCCATTTCGGATGCCAGTACGCCTGCCTTTATCCAAGCCTGCCAGTCGTTCATGAGCTTCTGCGCTACAGGCATACGCTCAGGGCTGTGCTGACCGTAGAATGAGTCCTTGCACTGTACTACGCCGGTTATATAGGGCATGGAAAGCTCTCTTGCGGCTTCGGCAAGTGCGCAGGTAAGTCCGAAATCCGGTACAGCCGGATAAGCTGCCGGCATATATTCGTGGGATGTGCCCTCCATACGTACTGCGCCTGTAGGGATCACCAGCTGACCTGCCGGCACTTCAGCCTGCATTCCGCCGCAGGTTCCTATTCTTATAAATGTATCCGCACCGCACATCACAAGCTCCTCCATAGCGATGGCAGCGGAGGGACCTCCGATTCCGGTAGAGGTGACGCTTACGGGTACACCGTCAAGGGAACCTGTCCATGTGGAGTATTCACGGTTGCGTACAATGAGCTTCGGGTCGTCAAGATGCTGTGCGATAAGATCGGTGCGTCCGGGATCGCCCGGCAGGAATACGTACCTGCCTACCTCCTCAGGACGGCAGTGGATGTGAAACATTTTTTCGCTTGTGTTCATGGTGATGCTCCTTTCGGTGAATTGTAGTTTGCAGCTGGCGCCAGCTGCACCGCAGTCCACCCCATTTTAGTTGCGGCGTCCGGTAAGTGCGGCACAAGTGCCCCTCAAGGGGCGTTTAGGTCGTGCGTGCAAAGTAAATACGCAAAGCGCACCGCCCAAAGGCTCCCCTTAGTAAGGAGAGCTGTCAGCGCAGCTGACTGAGGGGATTGTAAAAAGCGCAGTAACGCTGAAATTTCAG
>JAZNOB010000201.1:0-3791 GCA_045580565.1 Ruminococcus sp. | reverse complement strand
GAGGTGAATTGTAGTTTAGCGCACGAGATTGCTTAAAGCAATGTACAAGCAATAAAGTTTTTTCGGTCCAGTACCCCAAGGGCACTTCCGTTGGGCGCGTTTTTTCAAAAAATGCTGGTGGGGTCCAGGGGCAACGCCCCGGTCGCCGTCCGCAGGCTCGCCATCCTTGGGCGAGTCTGCCGAAAGCATTACCGCTGGCTTTCGGGCTGACGGCGAAACACCTTGCGCCATGCTCACGGCGCAGGTCGAAAGGGGTGAGAAATGCGACAGCATTTCGAGGAGGAGCGAACAAGACCGCTCCTCCTTGTTCACCGTTATAATCAAGTATACCTTGAAAATGTTCCGGTGGAACATTTTCAACGAGAGTTTCTCTGTAATTTCTCTTAGGTCAACAAGGCTCGTACAGTCCGCAGGATTCTTGCACTTCGTGCTTCTCTCCTGCTATGTTTCAAATTCCGCATATTTGGCTTTGCTTAGTATCGTAAGAAGACTTTCTTGGATTGACTTTGATTTGAAGAGAAACATTTTACTATGCGGAATTTAGTTTGTGTTCTTAGATAGAAATGCTTGTAATTTCAGGTGTATGATTGCTCCGCAATCATACGAGGCGCTGCCTCGTGCTCCGACCGCTTTTTTTGAGAAAAAAGCGGCGCAAAAAAACTTTATTACCTGTGTACTACTTTAAGCAATCTCGTGCGCTAAATTCCAATTTACCAAACACCCAAAACAAAAAATCCGCAGGACACGAACGTCCTGCGGATTTAATTTAACCCTTTACAATTACTGGGGAACTACCGGCAGCTTGTCGATTGCAAGTACAAGGAACTTCAGAAGTGCGCTTGCGTCCTGAGCGTTGATAGCGTCATCAGTGCAGCAAGCCGCATTTGCTGTCTGCTGGTCGTTCAGTGTGATTACCTTGGATATAGCCTTATTGAGATATACAAGGTCAACCATTCCGACTACGCCGTCCAGATTTACGTCACCTATCAGTGTAGGCTGAGTATCGCCGCCTGAGCTTGAACCTGTAGTTGTTACGGTTTCGGATGAGTCTGTTGTAACGGTAGTTGTCTCTGTAGCTGTAGAGGTAGTCTCTGTGGTCGTAGTTTCTGTAACAGTTGTAGTAGTCTCTGTTGTGGTTGTAGTTGTAGTAGTAGTTGTTGTCGAGACCGGTGTTGTCACAACAGGAGTTACATCCTCAGGAGTTGTGCCGTCCGGCTCTATGCCCCACACGAGAGTATCGTTTACATACATTGTAATATGGTCGTTGAGAGCTTCGTCAACAATGAGGCTGTTGGGAGCATCCGGAATTGACTCGTATGAATAGTCATTTGAGGGATCCCATGCGCCTGCTGTAGACTGACCGTTGATTGCGTCCGGAATAGAGACTCTGAACTGAACCTCACATCTGTGCTCACTCTGACCAGTAGGCATAATAGCTCTGCCGTCCTCGAAATTGATTGAAACGTAGTAGGTATTGCCGCTTGCATCCTTTTCATAGAGATGAGGACCTGAGACAGTAGCATATCCCTGCTGACCCTCCTGATACTGCTGAGAACCGATTCTTACAGAGATATCGTCAACGGAAAGTCCGGCAGCGATAACCTCTGAAACGTCGAAGTAATAGTGATAGGAGATATTCTTTTCTACTCTTGCCGGCCATGCAGTATGGTTCATAGCCCATGCCTTGATCTCAGTGTAGCTGTTGCCGCTTCCGTTAAGAGTTGCAGCGATTTCCCACTCAGCCCACTTAGGCTTTTCTGTGGGCGGGAAGTCTGCAAGGATCTCGCCGCCGTAGTCGTCAACCATAGCGCAGAGAAGTGCAGTAAAGCCTGCATTGTAGTCGATAGCAACCTCAGTGTTTGTATATGAACCGTTATCGTCCTTGAATGAGCCGTCTGTATTCGGGCCGCCTTCGAGAGCGCCGTACAGAACGTGAGCATATTCAGTCTGCCAGCCCTGAGCTTCAGCAGCTTCCTTAGCTTCGCCTGTTGTACCGAGTTCATTCCAGTGGTCATCGTGGATACCTGACGCACCTCTGTGGTGAACATTGATAGGATTTGTGCCCATACCTATAACATAGCTGAGACCGAGGTCGTTATCACCGAAAGCATAGTCGAGAGTTTTCTTAGCCCATGCGTCATACTTTTCGGAAAGAGCCGGGTCATCCTTGAAGATAGTGTCAGATGAAAGCTTAGCCAGCCATGCTGCTGTAGTAGCATATCTGTGAGAGCCCCACTGGTCGAGGATCGGGAAGCCGTCGGGAGTCTTGTTTACAGTCTTGCCGCCGTAGCCGCCGTCCCAGTAATCAAGGTGGTGGGAAACGTGGTCGATCCACTCCTGCTTGCCTGTATTCTGAGCATAGAGGAGAGCTGCGCCCTGAGTTGTGTCATCCCAGCAGAGGCCCCATGTGTACTTATTCATAGTAGACTGGCTTTCCTTAGGGAAGATCGGGATATACTTTTCTTCGCAGAGGTCGAGATAAGCCTGATCGCCTGTAGCCATATAGAGCCAGTTAGCAGCCCAGAAAAGCTCGTCTACGAAGTTATCTGTTCCGGAGTTATGCTTTGTGCTGTAGTACTTCTCCTGAATACCCATGTCGTCGTTGCTCCATGTTTCATCAGCAAGCACAAAGAGACTTTTAGCGTGTTCCAGGTAAGATGCAGCCGCAGCCGGATTTGAGTCCTTGAATACAAGATAACCTGCTGAGAGAGCAGCTGACATTTCTGCAACAGTAGTTGTACAGGTGATGGTGTCATAGGGTCTGTCCTCTGAGCCGGATTTGAGGTAGAACTTTCTGATATAAACCTCAGGGCTTCCGTACCATACATGGTCGAAGCCGTCCTCACCGATAGTACCGATTACACAGTCGCCCAGATCGCAGGCTTCAACATAATCGAGACCCCATTTGAGGTTCCGGAGGTAGGAATCATAAAGTCCGATATCCTTAACAGCGTCGTCGTATTCAAGGATACCCCATGCAAGCATTGTGGCAGTATAGGCGATGGTGAGAGTGAACTTCAGGTGGTCGCCGGCGTCATACCAACCGCCCGGAATGAAGTCCGCATCAGTGCCGTCCTCCTTGATCATTGAATCGGCTCTCCAGGAAACCTCATTCCACTCAGGAAGCTTGCCTGACTGCTGAGCCTGGTAGAAGAACAGAGACTTCTGAAGGGCTTCAGCATAGTTGTAGTTGGAATTTGTCTCAGCTGACACGTTTGCAGTTGAAGCCATACCGGATGTCAGACCTGTAACACCCATAACAGCCGCTGCTGCAAGTGCAGTAAGCTTTGTGAATTTCATAAAAAAAGACTCCTTTCATTTTCATGGCAAAATGCCCCATTCTTTCTTTAGTGTACCATATTTTCCGCCCAGTGTCAAGCATTTTCGTCGAAATGACAACATCGGCAAATAGGCAGTGTAAACAGCAGCAGATATATGGTGAAAGATGTCTGATTTTTGTGTGCGGCAGATGAAAAGTACTGGAAATACCGTGGGTTTTAGGTTCAGATGCTTGACACTCAGGGCGCACTTTGCTATAATATTCTATATATTCTATATATGTGTACAAGTGGATGTAATATATAACAGGATGTTTGTCAGCTGGGTTGGTAAATTGTAGTTTATATATGCCGAAGGCACACCACGAAAGCCTCCCCTTAGTAAGGGGAGGTGGCACGCCGAAGGCGTGAGGTCGGGGATTGCGGGTAGAAAAGTAGGCTGAAATTTCAGCGTTACTGCGCTTTTTACAATCCCCTCAGTCAGCTGCGCTGACAGCTCCCCTTACTAAGGGG
>JAZNOB010000200.1:0-8562 GCA_045580565.1 Ruminococcus sp. | reverse complement strand
AGGCGTGACGGAGGGGATTGCGGGTAGAAAAGTAGGCTGAAGTTTCAGCATTACTGCGCTTTTTACAATCCCCTCAGTCAGCTGCGCTGACAGCTCCCCTTACTAAGGGGAGCCTTGGGCGGTGCGCTTTGCGCATTTGCTTTGCACGCTAAACTACAATTTCCCCACCTCAATCAGTTGACATACATCTCGTTTTAAGGTATAATATACTATATATAAAATTATAAGAAAAAACAATGGAGGACATATATATGAACCAGCAGCTTGAAAGCTACCTGAAGCTCAGACAGGAGGAGTCCCAGCTGGATATTTCATCCTTATGCGAAAGACTCAAAGAATATTCCAAGATAGACCCCGCACTCTATGAAAAATACAACGTAAGAAGAGGTCTGCGCTATGGCGACGGCTCTGGCGTTGCCGCAGGTATTACACGTATATGCAGCGTTCACGGCTATATCATCGACGAGGGTATACGTACACCTATCCCCGGCGAGCTTATCTACCGTGGCTACGATATCAACGATCTGGTGGAACACGCTGAACAGGAAGACCGCTTCGTTTTTGAGGAAGTTGTTCACCTGCTGCTGTTCGGTCAGCTGCCTACAAAGCGTGAGCTTGCCGACTGCGAACACGCCCTGAGCGTAAGACGTGAACTGCCGCCCGGATTCCTCGTTGACTCCATCATGCAGTCACCTTCAAAGAATATCATGAACAAGCTCTCAAGAAGTATCCTGTCCCTTTATTCCTACGACGAGAATCCGGACAAGACCACTCTTGAGGACGAAATGCGCATCGCTCTCAGCCTTATCGCTAAGATGCCCAACCTTATGAACGGCGCATATCAGACAAAGCGTCATAAGTTCGACAACGCAAGCATGATCATGCACCAGCTGAGACCTGAGGAGAGAACCGCTGAGTCTATCCTGTCTCTCCTGAGAAATGACAGAAACTACACCAGAAAGGAAGCTCAGCTCCTCGACGTCATGCTGGCTATCCACGCAGAGCACGGCGGCGGTAATAACTCTACCTTTGCGTGCCGTGTGGCTACATCCTCCGGCACAGACCCCTACGCTGCTTACGCTTCTGCTATCAACTCCCTGAAGGGACCAAGACACGGCGGCGCTAACATCAAGGTTATCGAAATGCTGGACGATATCAAGGCTCATGTAAGAAATTGGGAGGATGAGGGTGAAGTTGCTGACTACCTGACTAAGATCCTCCGCAAGGAAGCTAATGACGGCAGCGGTCTTATCTATGGTATGGGTCACGCTGTTTATACTCTCTCCGACCCCAGAGCTGTTATCCTGAAGCGTAAGGCGTTCGAGCTTGCAAAGGGCAAGGATATCGAGGCTGAGTTCAGACTCCTCGACCTTATCGAAAAGCTCACTCCTGAGCTGATGGTCAATGTAAGAGGCATCGACAAGACTGTATGTGCAAATGTTGATATGTACTCCGGTCTTGTTTACAGAATGCTGGGTATTCCGGACGACCTGTTTACTCCTCTCTTTGCTGCTGCACGTATGGTCGGCTGGTCTGCTCACCGTATGGAGGAGATACTTACAGGCAAGAGGATCATCCGTCCTGCATACAGAACTATTGCCAAGGGCAAGAAGTACATACCGTTATGCCAGCGTACAGAGGACTGAAGCTGTCAGCGGTAATTTCCGCAGCGACGCTTCTCACAGGCTGCTCATTTGGTGCGACTGTTGATTCGCTCCTTGTGCCGCCCAGCCTCAGTCAGGAACAGGAGCAGATATATCAGGCTCTTCAGAATGCCGCCGGCAAGGACATAAAGCTTCAGTATCCCAAAACAGGCGACTATCTGTCTGCATTCATACTCTCCGACCTTGACGGGGATAATGCTGAAGAGGCTCTGGTATTCTATGAAAAGACGGGTATTTCCGCAGCGGAAAACAATCTGCGCATAAATGTTCTTGACAAGAAGGACAGCTCATGGAGAAGCGTATGCGACGTACCGGCTGAGGGTGCGGAAATCGAAAAGGTCATGATATCGCCTGTAGGCACAGACCCCGACCCTCAGGTGGTAATAGGCTACTCTATCGTTGACCAGTCTGACAGAGGTCTTGTTGTGTATGACTACGGCAGCGAGAGCCTTACTCAGAGGTTTTCGGCAACCTACTCCCTTTTCGATATTAACGATCTGGACGGCGACGGCAGCAAGGAGCTTTTAGTACTTCAGGCCGACACCGCACAGTCCGGCGCAAAGGCGGCTGTGTATGTGCCCGATGACGCCGGACAGTTCCGGAAGAATCAGCTTGCATTCCGAAGCAGCTGCACAGGCTTCAGTCAGGTGCTCTACGCAAAGCAGCCCGACGGCTCTGCTGTTGTGTATGCAGATATGCTCACAGGCGTTACCACCATACAGACGGAGCTTTTCCGGTATGACGGAGATAAGATGTACCATATCCTCAAGGATGAAAGCGTAGTTTCGGACACATTGCGTCCGGTAAGCTGTCTGACTCTTGACGTTGACAGCGACGGCACGCCGGAGATCCCTGTTCAGACTGTTTTCCCCGGATATGAGGGCAATGCCGCTGACCAGAGCATACGCCTTACAAGATGGATGGCTGCGGAGGACGACGAGCTTACTGAGAAATACAGAGGCTATTACAGTGTAAGCGAGGGCTATGCCTTCATGCTTCCGGAAAAGTGGCAAAGCGATGTCACTGCCATAAATGACGGACTTACAGGTGATATTGTATTCTATCACTTCACCGGCTCGCTTACCGACCCTATGCAGGAGCTTATGCGTATAGGCACAGCGTCCGACCATGAGACGAGAGACTCTCTTCTGGAGGAAGGCTACAGTCTGCTCCATTCCAGAGGAAACGCCTATTATTTTGTATACGTGCCGGAAAGCACGGACAGCCTGTATATGCCGGAAAGTGAATTGCTGGGCTGCTTTTTGTTTGTGAATTAAATTGTAGTTTGCAGCTGGCGCCAGCTGCACCGCAGTCCACCCCATTTAAGCTGCTACGTCCGGCAAGTCTACACAAGTGCCCCTCAAGGGGCATTTAAGTCGTGCGTGCAAAGTAAATGCGCAAAGCGCACCGCATAAGGCTCCCTTTGAGAAAGGGAGCTGGCACGCCGCAGGCGTGACTGAGGGATTGGTTTTCGAAGCAAAAAGCTGAAATTTCAGTTTGTTTATCACTGAGCAATCCCTCCACCGCAGCAAGCTGCGGTCAGCTCTGCACGCCCTTCGGGTGCCCCTCCCTTTAACAAGGGAGGCTTATGATGTACGCTATAACTCAACGCTAAACTACAATTTATCAAAAAAAGATACGCCCCAGCATCCAGCTGAAGCGCATCTCATATCACAATAGATTTCTCCGCATCAATATCCCCACAGATCATCATCGGAAGAACTGCGTCCACCGGATTGCTGCATTTTTATAGAGCGCAGCTGCTGAGATTTTGGCAGAGCATACTGTCTTATAGACAGCACCATGAAAATCACCGCTATATAATAGGAAAAATCACCAGGCAGATAAGTTTTTATGCGGTTATTCAAGTATACGTCAGTAAGCTTTCCGGTATCAATAAAATGCCTGAGCCCATCGTAGAACTCATTCCAAACGCACCACAGACAGAAACCGATAATGCCAATACATACAACCTGTATAACCACCCTGAGCCATATCCTGTAGGGCTGAAAGAGCAGAACTGTTAATGCAATAAAAAGCACCAGATTCATCCAGTTCTGGAGGTCTGGCTGAAGCAGATTCACGATCGTGAAAACGCCTGTACCCAGAAGCACGGAAGAAAGAAACCTATTCATCAGGAACGGTGCAGCAGCAATAAGAAGTCCGGCAATAAATGTTCCCCAATTATCAAGGGACATTGCCATATTGATTTCGATAAGCTTTTTCAGTGCACCCCAGCATAGCAGCAATCCAAAGGGGACTGCAATAAACCTCAGCCAGTTAGCAGCAGGGTCAGTATTTGTTTTGATTCGGGTCGTGATTTTATTTTCAGAGCCCATTACTTCCTCTCCTTTTCCTGTATAATAATGAATCAGGAGCCTATACCCTCATCAATAATATACCATGAGCTGTTAATTTTTACAAGTGTAGGCGTATTCACAGCTTCCAGAGTTCCGTTTGAACCGGTAACAGTCTGAGCAACAGAGAGAGTCATAGCCTCCTCCACTGTAATAGCGTCACTTCCTATAGTCTCATTCATATTATTACCGAGTTCGGTGAGAAACTCCTCAGTCTGCTCGCCGGATGCCTCTATCTGGAATGAAACCTTAGCATCACTTCCGCACCTTGCCATCCACTGAGCCTTTGTGTTATTTATAGCGTCCTCATATGTATCTACAATATCAGCTTCAGTCTTTCCATAGGATATCATATAATAATCCCAATATTCCTGAGGAGCCATAAGTTTATAGAGCGTCTCGGCGTCCTCGCCCATGATGGCGGTATAGTATTTTGATATAAGATTCTGGCAGGCAGTAGCGGAGTCCTCCTCGCCTACAGCTGCAAAATCAGACGGAGTTATAGTATCCTCATTGCTGTCATTGAAAAGCAGAAAAGCGCCGCCTCCAAGAAGAAGCAATGCAGCTGCAATAGCGCATATTCCGCCTATTCTCATTTTTTTAGCCTTACTGTTCATTTATAAAGCCTCCTTTTACCAAAGACCATATCCTGCATTTACGCAGGCATACTGAACTATCTGCATAGCGTCAACACTGTACCACTTGCCGTCATATTCAAAGAATGTCATGGTCATATTCTCAGTAGTCTGGGTTTCAGAGCCTTTAGTGGTAAGCTTTATAGAAACATAAGCGGCCTTGTCGATGCTTATGTCAGCGCCATATGCAGAAAGAATAGTCTCCTCAAGAGCATCTGTATCAGCTGAATTATCGGATTCTCTTTCTGATACAGTTTTGTATGTAAATTCAAGACCGCTTCCGAAATCATTTTCGTACTGAGCTTCAACATATTCAAGATAGCTTTCAGTAGTGGAGCGAATATCAGGACGTGACATACCATAAAGCTCCTCAGCTTCAATAAGATATAACTCTGGAACGATATCCATATACTTAGAGCCGCCGCCGGATGTTCTGCCGCTGATATACTTTTCCAGCACTCTGTCATAGCCAGTGCTTCTTGTAAGGAAATACACAGCACCTGCCGCCGCAACAACGCCAGCAACAGCAAGAGCCGCAATTCTTATCATACGATTTCTTCTGTCCTGCTTAGCAAATGCACGTTCTCTCGGGTCGGTGAGGTTATCTATCTCATTTTTAGAGAGCTTTGTCTTTGTTTTAGCAGCAGGCTTATCATCAGTAATTTCAGCCGTCATTTTATCTGATTTCGGAGCAGTAGCAGGTGCGCTTACAGAAAGATAGGGCATAGCAAAGGCGCCTTCACTGCCGGTATCCGGCTGAAGCTCACCGCATTCACGGCAGATCTTAGCCTCATCTGAAAGCTCAGCTCCGCAGCTTGTACATTTTTTCATATCAATTATCCTTTCCTGAAAACGCCGTTTCACCTTCCGGCAAAACGGCGTTGTAAGTTACTTATGCGTCCTGACGAGTACCGCAGTTTGTGCAGAAGATATTGCCCTCTGAAATAGGCTTTCCGCAGTTTGTACAGAATGTCTTGGCAGCAGGAGCCGCAGGAGCAGCGCCGGTTTTAGCAGCAGTTTCCTGAACAGCGGCAGCCTGAGCAGCAGCAGCTTCAGCCTGAGCCTTAGCAGCCTGAGCAGCGGCTTCAGCCTGAGCCTGAGCCTTTGCAGCAGCCTCAGCCTTTGCCTTAGCTTCAGCTTCAGCCTTAGCTCTTGCGATTTCCTCAGCCACAGGATTCTTAGTGCCGCACTTTGCACAGAAAGCAGCAGTGCACTCGATCTCAGCGCCGCAGGTCTGGCAGTTCATCTTGCCCTTATTCTGCTGGATCTTCTTGCGGTATTCGCCAATGAGCATTTCTCTCTTAGCGATATCATTCAGAAGCTCAGCAAATTCCGGTGCAGGAGCAGCGCCGTAGAGTTCACGGTACTTTTTACCGATTTCCTGATAAGCGGCAGTGATCTGACGTTCCTCATCCTTGATAGAATTTGTCAGGCGGATATTTTCAGTAGAGTTAGTAGTTTTCTCCACAACCTTATTTCCAAGGTCGTTTACCTTATTTGCGAATTTATCCAGAAAAGATGCCATAATAATACCTCCAGAATATTTTTACACTTACGTGTTTTACATATTATATATACGTTTTAATTATACTATATATTTTGTCGGAATGCAAGGGCTTTTTCAGATTTTCAGCGGTTTTTCATTTTTCTTATAAAAACAATGCTGATGCAGCGGTTATCTGCACCAGCATTTTCGTAATTTACACTATTCAGGTTTTCAACTCGGAGCTATTCTCATCCTCGCCAGCCTTCTCCCGAAGTTTTTGCAGCTTTATGAGAGTATTTTCTTTCACCAGTACAAACACAACAGCAGCCAGCGGTATGAAGAATATGATACCTGTAAGGCCAAAAAGCTTTCCGCCGATAAGTGCAGCAAGAAGGGTCCATATAGGCGCAAGTCCCACAGAGTTTCCTACAACATGAGGGTATATGAACTGATTCTCCACGAACTGTATTATAACATAAACGATCACGCTTATGATTATCCTTGACGGGTCAGCCAGAAGGATCAGGAACATTGCAATCGCACATGAACAGCAGCCACCGATGTAGGGGATAAATGAGCATATACCTGTAAGGAATCCGATAAGTCCGGCATAGGGGAGCTTGAATATGCTGAATCCTATAAAAATCAGGAAGCCCAGTATCAGTGCCTCAACACACTGTCCCGACAGGAACTTTGAATAGGTCTCTCTCAGCAGACTGCATATGTAGTATACCCTGTTCGCCTTTTTCTCAGGGATGTTTGCATATACCAGCTTTTTTACCTGACCGTATATCATATTCTTGCTGAGGAGCACATATACAGCAATAACAATGCCGAATATAACATTTATCAGTCCCGAAACAGCAGAAGTAGCCGTGCTCATCGCCGAATCAAGGAAGCTTCCGGCATTTTCTGATATCAGAGAGAAATCGAAGTCCTCAAGCCATTCTATAACAGCTGTTGTGTCAATATTGAAGTTTTTCAGCCACTCTATCCACTGGGGAAGCCTCTCCGTGATCAGAGGCTCAATACTTTTCGACGACTCCGAAAGGGCAGGTATTGCAAGGTTCACTGTAATAACAATAACAAGTCCGATACACGCAAGCGTTATTATAAGGCTCAGCACACGTATCACGCTGTCGAGAGGTTTATTTTTCCTCTTTCCGGTCATGCGGTGCAGCAGCTTTTCCATAGCGTGCATAGGTACATTAAGCACAAAGGCAAGTATAAGTCCTATTAGTATAGGGGATATGACATTGATGACCTTTCCTGCAAACTGTATTACAGTATTAAGGTTCGTCAGCAGTGCGAATAGCGCAACTCCTGCCGCCACAAGTATAAGATTCTGTTTTGTTCGTTTATTCACAAGCCTCACCTCCGGATATTGCTTTATGTTATAGTATATTTATAGTATAGACCTGTTTTGCCAAGTTGTCAAGACCTTTGCATTTGACATAAACCGGCAATAATGGTATACTGGTATTATTGCCGGCTTCTTCCGGAAGGAAGGAGGTGAGTATATGTTAGATTACATACTGTCTTTAATTATATCTGTCATGGCACACGTTATAAGCGATTATGTGTGCAAATGGTTAGACAGACGAAAGTCCGGCAAGTAACCTGAAAAAATCCCTGAGAGCTGGTACCTCTCAGGGATTTTGCTTTGTGTGAGTATATAGAATACACACTGTCTTTATTAATTACATTATAACACACCCTAATTCCAAAGTCAATACCGACGCTGCTTAAATATTTTCAAAAAACTAATGACAAACAGGAAGATATATGCTATAATAAAATAAGTATACCATAATGGCATGCAAAAAACTGACGCCTTAGCGTCATTTGAAAGGAATGTTCTCAGAAAATGGAGAATACCTATGATGTCATAATCGCCGGCTGCGGAGCAGCTGGACTGTATCATGCTATAAACCTGCCCAGAAACACACGTATTCTGCTTGTATGCAAGCAGGAGCTTACGCTGTGTAATTCGGCTCTTGCTCAGGGCGGCATTGCCGGAGTATATCAGCCTGAGGGTGATACCACTGACGACTGCACCGACCTTCATGTGCAGGATACCCTTATTGCAGGCGGCTTCAAGAACAACAACGAGGCTGTCCAGCAGCTGGTTGATAATGCAAAATTCGAGATCGGCACAATAATCGAGCTTGGTGCGGATTTCGACAGAACGCCCGACGGCAGACTTCACCGCACACTTGAGGGCGGGCATTCCCGCCACAGGAAGTCGGATCGTAGCCATGACGTCCTGTGAGCCAAGGAGTTGTGTGATGAAATTGTCTTCCTAAGACCGCTTGGCCTCCGACTTGATCGGCACAATAATCGAGCTTGGTGCGGATTTCGACAGAACGCCCGACGGCAGACTTCACCGCACACTTGAGGGCGGGCATTCCCGCCACAGG
>JAZNOB010000199.1:0-7288 GCA_045580565.1 Ruminococcus sp. | reverse complement strand
GCTGAACAGGTAAGCCTCAGCTCTGCACTGCAGGTAAGAGTTCCTGTGCCCTGAGGATCGGCAGCAGGCTTTACATCAAATTCGGTAATATCCATATCTGCAATACCGCTGAAGCTTTCGTCAATACCATCCATATCAACGATCTGGCTGAAAGGACAGATGGCTGCACGCATACTTTCAATAATGCTGTTTTCCTCCGTACCGGTTTTCATGAGGATATCCGCTGTAAGCTCTCCTCTCGCCACAAGCTTCCCTGCAATAACGCTGCACTCGCCCTTTGAAACTGAGGCGCTGCATCTCAGCACTGACAGCACAGGCTTTCCCGATGAAACTGTGATATTCTCGCTGAGTGATATATTCCTTACCGCTCTGCGCACTGCGGATACGGTGGTTATATTCTCCTTTTTCAGCTGAAGTCCTGCCGACGGGCTTTCCTCATCCTGAACGCACCCCGTCACTACCTGCTGTTCACAATTTACAAACGCCTTTATTCTGACAGCTGCTGCGCCTCGGACATCAAGCCGTCTTTTTCCGGCAGCACGGCAGGTCTGGTATGCTGTCTCAGGATATATCCGAACCTCAATACCGCTTTCCTCCGGCATATCAATAGTCCTGCTTACAGTTACATTCTGTGACGCACAGCACAGGGACGCCGTTTCCTCGCCGCAGTATATCACCCTAAGTCTTATGCAAAGCTCATATGTGAGTCTGCCTCCGCTGAGCCGGTAGTCTGTTACAAAAGGCACTGCCTCGCAGGATATCACCCTGAATATCTCAGGCTCGTAATCAGGCAGAACTATACTCTGTGAAAAGTCATGCTCCTGCTGCACATCCATCAGCACCGACCTTACAGGCACCGACGTCCGGCTTACCTTGATTTCCATATGTTGTCCTCCTTGTATGGGTTTTACCATATGTATATGCGGACGAAAGCGCTGCTATGAAGCACCGGTCAAAGATTTACAAGAATCAGCCTGACAGCGCAGAAAAAAGGACGGTCAGCCCAGAGCTGCCGTCCCATTGTGTTTTTATCTCAAAGCTTTGTATGTCACTTCCCCACAGCATTCACTACACAAGATCTCTCACCGTTAGCAATGCTGGATGCCAGCTGTGTAAGCAGCTGCTGGGCTTCACTGTATGTACTGAACTTATCAATAGCTATCTGCTTTCTCATGCCCTTTGAGTCCTCACCGTAATAGGCTGCTACTACATACTTCTTTGAAGTTCCTGTTCCAAGCTCATCAATTGCAATAGCAGGTGATGTTGTGGTATTTACGATCCTCTTAGCCATGCCGTTTTCTTTTACAATAATATACATATATGCTTCTCCTTCCGGATACGGTTTGTTATATTTTTATTATAACACATTCTGACAATATTTGCAAGGAACAAAATACCGTTTTCCGCTTAATCTAAAAAGGTATGCAGGCTGGTTTTCTTAACATTCGCAGTCAGACGCAGACTCCGCATCTGTAACATAAAGGGTGCCGCCGTCTACTCTGAATTTTACTTCCATACCTGCAAAGGCGAATCCATACACTCTCTCAGGGTCATTCTGGTAGGATGGTCTCGGATCCTGAGCGAGAGCTTCTAAAAGTGCGTTTCTGTGCTCCGGCGGTATCTTTTCTGCGATATCTTCAGGAATATCCACACACAGTCTGTACTTTGACGCTTCAGCCGAAAAACCTGCACGTGCGTCCGGTATGCTTTCTATATGAGGAAGATAGGGCTTTATATCGTATATCGGCGTACCGTCCATAAGGTCAGCGCCATTTATATGCAGCACCACTCCCTCTGGCGAATCGTACTCTATCCTTTCCAGCTTCACTACAGACAGACCTATAGAATTCGGACGGAAGGGCGAACGGGTCGCAAATACGCCCACACGCTTATTTCCGCCCAGTCTCGGCGGACGCACTGTAGGAGACCAGCCATCACGCTTTGCCTCTGAAAATTCCCACAGCAGCCATATATGAGAATACCCTTCAAGTCCTCTGAACGCCTCCGGCACTCTGTACTCCGGCTCAAATATTATTTTTCCTCTCAGTGACTGCACCAGCCCCGACTGCCTCGGTATGCCGAATTTGGTGGTAAACGGGGATGATATACGGGCTATCGGTTTCATGAATGTACTCCTTTCATTATTGTAAAACAAAAGAGCCATGCAGCAAAATGCTACATGGCTTACTTCTGGAGCTGATAACCAGATTTGAACTGGTGACCTCATCCTTACCAAGGATGCGCTCTACCGACTGAGCTATATCAGCAATTGTAAGATGAGCCTGTGCTCAAACTCACAATGATTATTATACCACATCGTCGGAAGTTTGTCAACAGTTTTTTTCATAAAAAGCTCTTTTCTTATTTTATTAAGTCAAAGCCTGACAAAACATTATTTTACAGCAATCCATTCTGCTTGATGGCAAATGCAATACCATGCTTCCTTAAATCTTTTGTAATATAATCAGCATAAGGATACAGAAGCTTTGCTCCGCCCATAGCAACGCCGAAACCCGACTCACTGAGCATATCCGCATCATTGAGGCTGTCGCCGAAAGCAACTGTATCCTCAGGATCCGCTCCCACTTCACGCATTACCATCTTCATGCCGGTTGCCTTTGTACAGCCAGAAGGGAGCAGCTCCGCAAAGCCATAGCCTCTGTTCACGTATGTAAAGCATCCGTCGATCATCCTTCGGAAACGGCTCATGTTCGTTTCCTCATCATACCATATGCAGAATTTGTCATAGGAAAAGTCATCGTGCTTATGAAGATCCTTTACCTCCAGCCCCTGTCTGTCGTAAAGGTCAAGAAGCTCCTGCATTTTAGGCAGTATCCTTGTGCTGCTGTCAAAATACATAGCATCGCTTCTCTCATAAAGAGGAGCTGCGTTGCACGAACGGACTGCGTCAGAAAGCACCCTGCAAAGCTCTGTGTCAACCTTGTTGTAAAAGATACGCCTGCCGTTGAGCTCCACTTCAGTACCGCAGCCGAAAATATATCCGTCAAAGCCGATAGAGCGTATATCATCTCTGACATTCATAGCAGTTCTGCCGGTATTTATTATCGCCATATAGCCTTTCTCACGTATCGCCTTTACAGACTCTATTGCTGACTCCGGAATATATCCGTCATTCTCAGCCTGAAGAGTGCCGTCAATATCGAAAAAGAACAGCTTACGTTTTTTAGCCACTCAAAACACTTCCTTTATGCCTTAGTATATTCCCGAACTCAGCATCCTCTGAGAAGATTTACCATTTCCAGTGCACCCATAGCACAGTCTGTACCCTTATTGCCTGCCTTTGTACCTGCACGCTCGATAGCCTGTTCGATAGTGTCAGTTGTAACAACACCGAAAAGCACCGGAACGCCTGTCTCCATGCTAACCTGTGCAATGCCCTTGGAAACCTCAGCGCAAACATAGTCATAGTGACTTGTTGCACCTCTGATAACTGCGCCCAGAGCAATGACTGCATCGTAATTGCCGGACTTTGCAAGCTTTTTAGCAGCAATCGGGATCTCAAATGCACCGGGCACCCATGCAAGTGTAATGTCATCGCCATTTACGCCGTGACGCAGCAGACAGTCCTCTGCACCGCCGATAAGTTTGCTTGTGATAAATTCATTGAAACGGGACGCTACGATAGCGATCTTCAGTCCCTCACCCTTGTAATTTCCTTCAATAACTCTCATGATTTTTCTTCCTTTCAATTATAATAAATTATTCCTATGAAAGCCTCCCCTTAATAAGGGGAGGTGGCACGCCGCAGGCGTGAGGTCGGGGATTGCAGATAAAAAGCAAACTAAAATTTCAGTTTGTCCATTAGAAACAATCCCCTCAGTCAGCTATCGCTGACAGCTCCCCTTACTAAGGGGAGCCTTGTTATCGCTTTGCATCACAAAGTAAACAACCTTTAACAAGGCTGATTATTTATCAAAATGCAGATAATGCCCCATCCTGAACTGCTTTGTACGCAGATAGCGGAGGTTCTCCGGCTTTTCCGGAATGTCGATAGGCACACGTTCTGTGATCTCGATACCATACTCGGAAAGATCAGATATCTTCTCAGGGTTATTAGTCATAAGTCTCAGCTGTCTTGCTCCGAGACTGCCAAGGATCTGTGCGCCTACGCTGTAATCACGAAGGTCAGGTGCAAATCCAAGCTGAACATTTGCGTCAACTGTATCAAATCCCTGCTCCTGAAGGACGTATGCGTCGATCTTGTTGAGGAGACCTATACCTCGTCCCTCCTGACGGAGGTATACAAGCACACCTCTGCCCTCAGCTGCGATCATATCCATTGCACGGTCAAGCTGTTCGCCGCAGTCACAGCGGCATGAACCGAAAACATCGCCTGTCATGCACTCAGAATGGACTCTGCAAAGTACAGGCTTGCCGTCTGCAACATCACCCATTGTAAGGGCAACGTGCTCTTCTCCGGTGATAGTATTCTTAAAGCCGTGGATGACAAACTCGCCGTGCTTTGTAGGAAGCTTCGCAGCAGCAGTTTCCTTCATGTAGATGTCATGCTGTCGGCGGTATCTCTGGAGGTCTCTTATAGTAATAAGGGGAAGTCCAAGCTTTTCTGCAAGGTCTGATATCTGCTCGCCACGCATCATTGTACCGTCATCAGCCATTATCTCACAGCAAAGACCTACCTCAGAAAGTCCTGCAAGGCGCATAAGGTCAACTGTCGCTTCGGTATGACCGTTTCTTTCCAGAACGCCGCCCGGCTTCGCTTCAAGCGGAAACATATGTCCCGGTCTGCGGAATTCGCTTGGGTTTGAATCCTGCGCCGCAGCTCTCCTTGCTGTAAGTCCACGTTCTACTGCGGATATGCCTGTGGTAGTGTCGATATGGTCGATAGATACAGTGAACGCTGTCTCGTGATTGTCTGTGTTCTTTGAAACCATCTGAGTAAGACCAAGCCTTGTGATATTCGCCTGACTCATGGGCATACAGATAAGTCCCTTGCCTATGCTTGCCATAAGGTTTACATTTTCTGTCGTTGCAAATTCGCCTGCGCAGATAAGATCGCCCTCGTTTTCACGGTCGGGATCGTCTGTACAGAGAATGCACTTGCCCTGACGGAGAGCTTCAAGAGCTTCTTCAATAGACGCAATTTTCATGATAAATATGCCTCCTTAGAATCCATTTTCAAGCAGGAATGAACGTGTTATCCCTGAGCCTTTCTCAGTGCCCAGAAGTCTTTCCACATATTTTCCCACAATATCATTTTCAAGATTTACAATATCACCTGCACGTTTTGAAAGGAGCGTGGTTTCCTTTGCAGTATGAGGAATAAGACTTACGGAAAAGTCTGTGCCGCTTACCTTTGTAACAGTAAGGCTTATTCCGTCAATTGCGATTGAGCCTTTCTCAACAATATACCTGAGAATATCCCTGTCTGCCGCAATAGTCACTACAACAGCGTTTCCCTCAGGCTTTTTGCCGGAGATCCTGCCTGTGCCGTCAATGTGGCCTGCTACAATATGTCCGCCGAAGCGTCCGTCAGCAGCCATTGCTCTTTCAAGGTTGACACGGCTGCCGCTGTGAAGTTCGCCCAGACTGCTTCTTCTGAGAGTTTCCGGCATAACATCCGCCGCAAAGCCGGCTTTCGTCATATCCGTAACAGTAAGGCATACGCCGTTTACCGCAATGCTGTCGCCTATCTTCGTGCCATCAAGCACAACGGACGCACCTATATACAGTCTGCATCCTGAGGGTGAATTATCAAGCCTTTCCACAACTCCGGTTTCCTCAATGATTCCGGTGAACATTTATGCCTCATCTCCTTTAATTTTAAATGTAAGAAGCACATCCTGTCCGAAAAGCTGCACCTCAGGACTGTGCATCAGAGGTGCAAAGCACATTTTCTCCGTACAAAGACTTCCTACCGGCGAAAGCCCATCGCCGCCTATAAGCTTGGGGGCAATGTAGACCTGTACTTCCTGCGCAAGTCCAGCCTTTATGACAGAAGCATGAAGCTGTGCGCCGCCCTCAACAAGAACGCTTGTAAGACCTCTTTCAACAAGCGTTTTCAGCACTGCCTCTATGTCAGTATGTCCGTCCTTTTCGGGTACGATACATACATTAACGCCCTTTGATTCAAGGCGTGATATCTTTTCATTATCGCCGCTGCACGTCATAACTATCACCGGCGCTTTATCCGCACTTTCAGCAAGCTGACAGCTTTCCGGAAATCTCAGGTGAGTATCGCACACGACACGCACCGGATGAACAGGGTTTTCTGCATGACAGAGCAGGCTCGGATCATCCGCTAGGACTGTGCCTATTCCAACCATTATAGCGGATACCGCTCTCCTTGTCTCCTGAACATTCCCTCTTGCTTCTGCTCCGGTTATCCATTTGGAATCACCTGTACAGCAGGCGATCTTGCCGTCAGCGGTCATTGCATACTTGCAGATGACATAAGGCATTTTATGCCTCATATAATGAAAGAAGAACGGGTTGAGCCTGTCGCATTCCTCCTGCATTACCTCATAATGCACCTCTATTCCGGCAGCTTTAAGTATCTCTCCGCTTTTGCCGCTTACAAGAGGATTGGGGTCATAAGAACCTACGAATATACGCTTTATTCCGGCGTCTATTACAGCCTCCGTACAGGGCGGCTGCTTGCCGTGATGACAGCATGGCTCAAGGGTAACATACATATCAGCACCATCGGTTGATTCCGTGCAGCTTGCAAGGGCATGGCGCTCAGCATGAAGCTCGCCGTATCTCACGTGCCAGCCCTCACCTATTATCCTTCCATCCTTTACAATGACTGCACCTACAAGAGGATTGGGCGCTACAAGACCTGTTCCTCTTTTCGCAAGATCTATTGCTCTTTTCATACATGATATGTCAAATTCAGAAATACAGCTCATACGCACACCTCCCGTCAAAATAAAAAGCTGCCCCAAATCTAAAGCTCGGGGCAGCTGCATCGTCTGTATAAGGTTAGTTTTGCCTAACACTTCTTTCAGTAATACGGTGCATCAATCTTCTCCCATCCGGACTGTACCGTCGGTTCCGGAATTTCACCGGATCGGCTGCACTCGTGCAGTTAGCGGACTATACCGCCGGTTATGAATCACACATACCCTGAAGCTGATGTATTTTACCTTAGTATATCACATATATATTCTTTTGTCAACACCGCCCGTTCCTATGCACACGGTAATTTCCCTAGTAAACAAACTATGAACAAATCCAGAGATCAACAATATGATCCAGATAATCTGAATCAAGAAGACAGCGAAACTGCTTGTTAGGGATACTCTCC
>JAZNOB010000198.1:0-14313 GCA_045580565.1 Ruminococcus sp. | reverse complement strand
GGTTCCATCCTCACTCTTAGTCGGAGCTGGCATTTCCACATCATAGGGAACCCAAACGACCTTATCAATACTCTGATACAGTGTCAGGTAAATTGAGTCTCTTGCGGATGTATCTCCGCTGTCGTTCTCCCATACCTTTTCTACTGAAAGCGAAGTCTTGGGAACGTTTCTGGTATTCTTTACTGTAATCGGAACTCCGCTGCCAAGCTTCTGGTTCTGGTTTTCGTAGCTTACCACCCAGCCTGCCGGAACGCTGCTCTCGTTTACGTAATACTCTGTTGTGGTGTCACTGCTTGCTATGTCGTAGGACGCCATCCAGTTGTTTTCAGCCGTAAGGGTGATATCGCCGACTTGTGAAGTCTGGGTGTAGTAATCTGCGATTGCAGTTGCAAATGCACTTGCAATATTTGCAGAGCCCTTTTCATTAGGATGACAACCATCGTAAATATCAGTAGCCTTTTTAACAGCTGCGTTCACATCGACAAAATGAACATTATAACCTTCAATCTGTAGTTTATTGACCAGTGCAGGAATCTTGTCATTATATGCCTTTACAAGACCGTTAATGTAAGTATCCTTCTGCTCATTAGTCATTCCAGAAAGTGAATGATTACCAAACCAGCCTTGACTTATCGGAAGGCAATAACTCATTGTAAGATTAAAATCAGGAATACTTGCAACAAACATTGGCTTATCAGCTGTCGTTTGAGCATACATTTTCTTTATCAATGTTTCTAAGCGATCATCAATATTATCAAGATCATTATTCTGAATAATATCATTCGTACCAATTAATATTGTTATTACGGTATCATCTGAACAGAGTGTTCTACCATACAACTGTGTTATCTGCTCGGAATTAGTACCTTGCTCGCATACAGAAACATTTGTAAATTCATATGAATTTTTTAATGTATCTGCTAACAGACATTTACCTGAATTGGTAGTTGCATAAGATATGCCTCCGCCACACAATGAGCCATCAGTAATCGAGTCGCCCAACGCATGAATCTTCAGCGTTTCAGGCTTTGCAGGCACCTTCTTCAGCACCTCAAGCTCAATAGACTCAATAGAGATTTCATCTGAAACATCATATCCGTCCTCATCGAGCCACTGTTTCTGAATGCTGATAGACTTTCGGGTATTTGTAACCTTGAATACAGTGTTGGAGGTTGTCTGGCTGGTGACTACATAAGAAGCCGAATACTTATCAGCATCCTTTACGCCGGAGCCGTCCGCAGCCTTTTCAGTCACAGTTTCCAGAACATAGTAGTAATACTTGCTCTGATCTTCTTCATCCTCCAGAGGAAGTCCTGTCCACGTATATGTCCAGTCATTGTCCGCATTCAGTTCAACATCAACATACTGCTGTGTATCATCATCGTCAATCTTGGACATCTTGCAGTCATCCGGAAGCTTCATCTCAAGGTCATCCAGATTTGAAAGCTCATAATCCAGCTGATAGAGAGTAACTGTGATAGAATCGTTTGCGTGCATTGCATCGCCGTCGCTCCAAACCTTATCCACTGTTACAGATGCTTCTGTGGGTGTGGTGTTCTTGTTTGTTACGATGATTTCGCCCGTATCCGCATTAAGATTGAATACGCAGCTTACTACATAACCATCAAGGCTGCTGCCTGCACTTTCCTCTGCAACGAAGCTCTTATACATACTCAGATCTGTTGTTCCAAGCAAAGCTGTAATATCAGTTGTCCAGTCATTCGCTGCGGAGATCTCAACGTCGGTGAAAAGCGGATTTTTCGTCATCGCACCGTCATTGTCGATTCCGTATATGGAAACGATTACCTTGTCAACAGGAATGTTTCTCATCGGAATATTTGCAGAATTCTTCCATTCCTTCTTCAGCATCAGCTGATAGGAGTTTCTTACATCGATAGTCGTGGATGTATTAGCTGCATTTCCAACATACGTAGGAAGATATGGGCCCGTACCAGAGCTTGAAACATACTCACCTTCTTCATTCAGAGTATATTTAACTCCGCCTATTGTGTAGGAAGTTTCCTTTATGTAGTAATAGATAGGTTTATCGTTTTTGCCGTTAGGAAGATCTGTCCAGAGGACATCCTCTGTAACAAGATTGCCGTCCTCATCGGTAGTTATGGTAAGTGTTTTCTCTGCCGAGAAATTCTCGTCCATTATACCCAGAGCCTCTGCTGTTGCAAGCTCCCATTCAGTCGGCACAGAAGCTGACTTTTCATAAGACCAGTACAGCTCTACAGTGATTTCAGAATCTTCTATAGCAGACTGTGGGTTTACCCAGTTCTTATTGACAGAAATGTCAATAAGCTCATTATTGGGAACTTCTATATTTCCGCCGACCTTTACCTGAATAACAGCATCAGGATCAACCTCGCTCGGGTAAGCGCTTACTGTACTGTTATATGTAAAGTAATGAGTAGAAACATAGTTATTAAGGAATACTGAGTAATCCTTATCGCCAATAAATGTACTTCCATCATTAAGGTAATTCAGGATAAGCTCAGCAAAGAGCGCCTTAGCTTCATTTTCCTCAGCATCCGGGAAGAGGTTTGAGCCTTCGAACTCTCCGCCGTCAGTAGGATAAGCAACTTCTATAACCTTGTACAGAACGTCCTCATCAACTGCTACAGGGAAGTCTTCTGAGCCTGAAATGCTGAACGGCTGAGCTTCACTTGAAACCTTGGTTCCGTTCATACCTTCAGCGCCCCATGTAATAGCGCCTTCTTCATCAATAGCAGTAGAATAATACCACATACCCTTTTCATACTTAGCAAGCATGAAAGAAGCGTTCAGAGTATCTATGGAGTAGTCAGAAGTCTTTACCTTCTTGATCTTCGGAAGTGCATTTGTGGAGATCGTACCGCTTGACTTGAAGACTGTATAATTAGTTTCCTTGACTGTTGAATCATCAGTTGCACTGTCAGCCTTCAGAGTAGCAGTATTTGTGAAATTGATCTGATCCTTTGCCGGAGGAACAAAACCGGGAGCCATAGTTGCATATCGTCCGTTTACACGAGTTGAGCTCTTACAGCCGTTCACTACTGAAGGTGTATCCTCGTTAGCGATAAGCTTGTATGTATAATCAATAATGATATGCTTTTCGTCAGGAACGGTCAGCTGCATGAGTGCACCGTTTCCGGTTTCGTCGCCTGTAGCAAAGAGCAGTGTGTAGTCGCTTGTACCAAGCTCGATCTTGTTGCCGTTTGCGTCAACCTCATAGAGCTTGATGTTGCTCATCAGGACATCCACAAGCTTCTGGTAGTTATCGGGATTGGTGGAAGCATCGTAAAGCTTGCCGCTGCCGATATCTGCATCAAGATAGCTTACGGTATCAAATACGTCCTGAATGTCGATCGTTGAACCTGTGGAGAGGTTCTTGCCCTGCGGATTGATGTTAAGGGAGAACTTGATCTCGCCGGGTGTGTTTGTTTTGCCTTGGTAGGTTTTTGTGATGAGGTCTGTGTCTACGGGGCTGATGATTTTAATAGATGCACTATCTGTTTTTTCAGTTGCAGTACCCGTACCATCAGATGTTACTTCATATCGTTCTGCTATATTGGAGAATGTATAACTGCCGCTCACAATTTTCGCCTCTAAAACATCACATTCAATTTTTATACTGTAGGCAAAATATGGAACTACTGAAATAGACGGAAGACCAAAATAGATTACGTTACTCTCCTCATCATAATAATAACGTGATGGTGACATTCCTGGATTCTTCCATGCATCTGCTATACTTGATTCTTCCTTAACATAGTTAGCACCATGTCCTTTAGAATCACTACCATCACCGCACCAGATAATACAAGGGCTAAGATAATATCCGTCGGTACCTGAATTAGCATACTTAGGATCAAGAGGGGTTAAGAGTGTAGTAGGATCTGTCCAGTCAATTGAAGTTTCAGTTGCATTTAATACACTATCCTCAATGAGAGTAAATCCTTCCGGCAACACATCCATCAATGGAGTTGCCAGATTAGTTTTGTCACTTTCGTACTCAATTGTCCAATTGAATACATAATAGTCTTTTCCATCAATTTGCTTTTTGTAATTTACTAAATCATCAGTTTCAAGCGTAGATATTGAGTTGCCCTTGGAATCAATAGCGTCTTTAATGATACCAATAGATTCCTTAAATGAGTTGATATTGGTTACTGTTCCTGTATATGTAGTAGTTGCATTTGTAATTGTATATATACCATTCTCAGTCTTAAACTTTACCGCATCAACATCAATAGTCTTTGACTCACCTGTTGCAGATGTGTAAGCTGTTTCTAAGAAACGATACTGACATATCTGTTCAGTATATGTGCCATTATCACCAAGAACAACAATACGTTCAGGAAGACCAGTAAGAGTATCTGCATTCCAGTATGTTACCGATACTTCTTCATTTTGATTTGTTGCTGAATCATATATATACTCAACATCTGTTGTTGTAGAATCATCCGCTTTAAGAACAACTGAATGAGCCGCTGCTATGTTAGAAACTGCATTGCCACTGACATCAGCATATTCCCACTCACCATTACCAACCTTACGCTGAAGCGTAAATGTGATACTTGTAGGTCTGTCGGTAGCTGCGAAATCAGCGTCACCAACCCATTTCTTCTGCGGCGTAATATCAATCGTGCCTACAGGAGTAAATGTATTAGTAACAGTGACCGTGCCGCCTGTGCTAAGCTCGTTGGAGCTGCTCCACTGATTGCCGTTGTTATAGGTAATTGCATATTTACCTTCGCTGGTCGTTGCAAAGCTTGTCTGATTCTCATTGTTGAAGTAAACAGTATTCTCGCCATCCACATAACCAACTTCAACCACTCTGTAGATATAGTCAACTGCGGTACCGTCTTCGGATACAGACTGGTTAGGAACATTCCACTCATAAGACCAGTTGTTGCCTTCATTAAGCTGACGTGTAATAACTGTAGTAGTTGATGTGCTGTCGCCGTTATCAACTGTTTCAGTTTCATAATCAGTCCATTGATAATTAGCACTTGATCTCTGCTGAAGCTTGACCAGAATAGCGTCAGGTCTGTTGTCGCTGTATTCCTCAGACTCATCGCCTGACCATACCTTGTTTGCATTAACAGAAAGCTGTTCAGTTGCCTTGAAATCATTCTTGACAGTAAGCTTCTGACCACCGTTTCCATCACTGCCGCCGTATGTTGAGATATCATAGTATCCGTTATCAACAACAAATCGGCTGCCGTCAATATCCTTTGTACCAGAAGCAGTAGTGGTATAAGCTGTTTCTACGATACGATAGCTTACAGTTTTAAGCGCACCATCTACTATCATAGCTGTAGGAAGATTATCCCATGTAGTACCCTGCCATTCAGATGTAATATTGACATTCTGCGTAAGAACAGTAGTACCTGCTGTCTCAGCGCCGAAATCAAATACATACTTACCAGAGCTTATTTCTACAGGATAATATTCGCCGCCTATTGAATACTCAAGTCTTACAGTAACACTAAGGATTCCATTGCCAGAACCTTCATCGCCTGTCCATTCCTTCACAGGTGTAACAGCTGTGGTTCTGTAGAACTTATTGCCTACTGTTATAGAACCGGTATAGTTAATGCCGTTATTGTTTAAGTATGTTACTTCATATGTACCATTTGAGGTATCAAATGAATTGTTAGCAATTGACTCATAAGTAACATTTCCGCTTGCATCAGTAACCGCATTTACTTCTTCGATCTTATAGTAGTAATAAGTGGAAGATCCTCTTGTACCGTCTGCCTCAGGAAGTGCCACTTCCTTGTAGAGACCAGTGAGTGTTGAGGACTGCGAATTATTGTTTGCATCCTTGTCGATTTTGATGATATAATCAGAAGCTGAATCATATCCAGCATCGCCATAATAGATGTAATCTGTACCGCTGCCTCTCAGAGTGCGCCATGTACTATCCTTGTTTGTATAGTACCAAACCTTGATATAGATGCTGTCAGGTCTGTCAGCATATGTATCGTTCTGCCAGTTCTTTGTAGCTGTGAGATCAAGGGGCGTTTTCAGAACAGGATCATTCTTTACAAGAGTGAAATCTCCGCCGTCTGCATCCTCGCCAGCAAATCCTGCGCCGTTTCCGAAAACATAAGTTACAGGGAACTTCGCCGAACTTGTAACTGCTCCAGCTGTTGCTGTTGTACTATACGTAATTGTCACATAATTGTAATTAGCCTCATCCAGAGTTGCATTAAATGTAATCTGGAAGCCAGTATCAGTTCTTGTAATAGTATAATCAGTACCCAGTGCCAGCGTTGTTTCGCTGCCGTACTGAGTTGTTCTTGCCTTTACTACTATAGCTGCCAGCTGTTCATTGGTAATGGTATGAGCTGAACCGTCACCAGTTATTACCGCATTGTCAGCATCTGTCACAGTGAGATCCAGTTTATCGGTATAAACCTGACCTGCGAACTTATCATCACGTGTGATATTTGCGATCCAGTTCAGAGTTCTTGTAACAACACCGTTGCTGTTTACTGTCTCATAACCATTTGAATTAAGCCTCTTTGTAAGCTCGTTTCTGTTTTCAACAGGAACAGTAGCAGTTGTGTCATTTACCTTATTCTCAATGACTGTTGTACCAGCAAGAACTGCTTCCTCTACGTCATCATAATATGAAATTGTAAAGCTGCTGCTTGTGCTGTCTGTAATTGTAAGTGTATCGCCATTCAGAACCGCACAATTACTTATATCCGGACTGAAAGAAAGCTTATCCTTGGAATCCGGGAATCTCGTATCTGTAAGTACACAGTCATTATTTCCGCCAAGAAGTGATACGTTAATTGTCCATCTGATAGTATGAGTATCCTTGTCATAATAACCGTACTTATTGAGAGTTACAAGGTCATCGCTTGATTTATACTCTACATCACCGGATGAACCAGTTGCGCCTGTGCTTGTTCCGTCTGAGTATCCCAGACCTACTTGGTTGTTGTAGATCTTACCGCCTTCAGCAGGAGTAGTATAAGTAACGTAAACAGCATTAGCACCATTTGTACCGCTGAGTTCACCATCTGCACTTACAGAACCGCTTGGTGAAACAGTGGCGGTTGAAAGATCCATTTTTACATTATTAAGAGTATCTGTAAGAATGTATCCGTCAAGACTTGAACCATACTTACTCTCAATTTTGATAGTCCATGTGATCTTATTACCATAGTTTCCGCCGTCATAGTCCTGTTTGCCGGTCTTGGTTACGGTGAAGAACGGACTTGTAAGATACACATCCTTAGATGTTGTACCATTAGTATTTGTGCCATTTGAAATTGTTGCATTATTGGAAATGGGTTTTTCATTTGTATAATTCTTCAGCTGATCTTCTGTAATGACAGTTGAATACTTAATTGAAATGTAACGCTGTCCTTCTGTTACAGAAGTAAGAGTTACAGTACCAGATGAAGCATTATAAGTACCTGCACCTTCGGGGCTGAAAGTAATCACACCATCAACAGCATTTTTTAGCATATCATCTGTTATGGTGTAACCATTAAGATTCAGACCATACTGATTTGTAACACCAATCGTCCAATTGATAAGACCGTCGGTTGTATCAAGCGCAGCACCCTTATTTATTGATACAACAGGAGATGCACTATCAAATTCATCCTTGTAATCAACAGTGACATCTGTAGTATCATTTTCATCATTAGCCTCGCCGCCGCTCGGATAATACAGATCTACAGCGTTCGTATTATTACCATCCGTAGCCGCTGCTGAATATTTGAGCGTAATGGAAGTTGCACCATTTGTATTGGTAAGCTTCCAGCCGCCATCAGTTTCAGTCAAAGTACATTGCGGAGAAACAGTAATATCATCCTTAGATATCGTTACAGTTTCACCCTTAGAATTTGTCAGTGTATCCTTGATTACATAATTCTCAAGAGACGTACTATAATTACTCTTAATAGTAACTGTCCAGTTGATCTTATGATCGTATGTGCCGTTCTTATAGTCCGGAGTACCGTTCTTTGTTACATCAAACGGATCGGGAAGCGGAACGTCTGCATCATCAGTAATCTGGTCATTGTCACCATGTTTAAGACTTACATCATTTTCAGCAGTTCCAGCATTAAGCTGAGCGTCTGTGATCTTAGTTGTGTAGGTTATAGTGATCTCAGTCGCCTTGCCGGAAAGAGTTACTGTACTGCCTGAATGTGTTCCTGAACCTGCTGGTGAAATGTTAACTGTACCAACTGCGCTTGAAAGCATCTTATCAGTTACAGTATCGCCGTCAAGAGACAAACCATAAGGATTCTTAACCTTGATCGTCCAGCTGATAGTGCCGTTGCTGTTGACAGCATAACCGGACTTCTCAACTGTAATAAGATTCTTAACCTCGTCGTACGGAATATCCTCTTTATCCGTTGCATTTGTCGTTGTGTTATCCGGATATAACAGAGTCGCCGTATTTGAGTTTGTCTGACCTGCTGTTGCAGGAGCTGAATAAGTGATAGTTACAGATGGATTAGTGGTATGAAGTTTCCACTTGCCGTTTCCAAGTGATTCAATTATAGAATTATCACTTGCTGTTAAAACTGTACCATTCGGAATATTAGCATCCTCAATAATATATCCATTGAGTGACGTACCATATTTACTCTTAACATCAATAGTCCAGTTGATCATATTTCCATATGCACCAGACTGATAGTCCTGTTTACCAGTCTTATCAACTGTAAACGGATTGTTGAATGTTGCAGTACTTGATGCCGGAATATCCTTATCTGTTCCATCATTAGGTTTCAGATGAGCTTCATTTGTAGAACTTCCATTTTTAAGCTCAGCTTCAGTTATGTTCGTTTTGTAAGTAATTGTTATCCACTGTGAAGCAGCGCTCTCAGCAGTAAATGCAATCGAATTACCGTTAACCGTTGCCGCAGTATCAGGACTTACCTTTATATCATATGCGCTGGTAAGCATTGTATCCGAGAGTGAATATGAACTCAGATCAACATTATATGAATTGTTGATATATACGTTCCATGTAACAGTACCGTCTGTATTGACCGTTGCACCCTTATTCATTGTGGGATACTTATCAGGGAAGTCAACGATTACTGTTTCACCGTTAAGTGTAAATGACTGATTACCGCTGCCGCTGTTACTCTGGGAAAGAGTACCTGAGAAATCAAGTGAACCCTTGATCGAACCTGTACCTGCCTTTACAAAAGCAATGTAGTCATCAGTAAGAGTAACCTTTACAAATCCATTTTCAATTACATATGTACCAGCTATACCTGCTGTGTAATTCGGGTCACTTACTGTACCGCAGCTTAATTCATTGCCGTCTTCGTCAATAAACTTTGCTGTAAATTCAGGATTTCCTAAATCCCATCCGAGGTGAGGTCCGCTGCCTGTAAGATGGCTGCTTACATTCTGATCAAACTCATATTCAATATATGCGCTAATGGTTATCTCATCAAATGTCGTTGAATATGATTTGTTTGTCGTAACGCCGTCATTTGTTGCTTCATAGAAGTAGTCATTATTACACATCAACGATGCAGTCCATTTATCCGCACTGGTAAGATCAAGCATCGTCTGACCAGTAGTACTGTCAGTTATAGTACTCGGCACACCCGCAGTTGCCTGCGTAATCAGCGAAATACTGCTGTTTTCACCGGCATCCGAACTGATACTCGCCATCGTCATACTAATCGCCGGCATAATCAGGCTGCTGACAACTGACAGTGAAATCAGAAGAGACAGAAGGGCTGTTGCCGATAGACGCTTCTTGGTATTTTTATGTTCGTTTAAAAAGGACTGTATCTTTTGATTCAAATTCATCACAACACTCCTCCTTCTTTCTTAAAAATTCAGGATACTAAATAGTACCGATCTGTTCAAAGGGCCATATACGGAGCATAACCTCTCCAACGATCGCTTCGTTGGCAATACATCCTACCGAGGTAGAACGGCTGTCAACAGATGTAGCACGATGGTCACCCATCACAAACACACGTTCATCAGGCACCTGATATGGAAGATCAAGATCACATTCACCAAATGCCTTTTCATTCAGATACGGCTCATCCAAAGCCTCACCGTTCACATAGACCGTACCATCTTCGCTAATATCAATTATGTCGCCGGAAACTCCGATAACTCTTTTAAGCAGTATCTTGTTATTGAAATAGAATGCTATTACATCGCCCTGTTCAAAAGTACCGTATTTCCTGCATATCACCAGCTCGTCATTCTGAAGCGTCGGTGTCATGCTGGTACCTGTTACTCTCAGTACCGGCAGAAACAGCAGCGATATAAGTACCGCTATTGCCGCTACTACTATAAGAGAGGACACCGTGCTCCTTATTACCTTTACGTATTCCTTCTGGCGGCGGACTCTTCTCAGTTCGCCGTCAAGCTGTTCCTCTGTGGGCAGCCCAAGCTTTGTTACCTCCGTCATTCCGTCTTCTCCGTTTCCGCAGATTTCTCTGCCTCCTCGGATGTATCACTTTCCGCCTCTGCATCAGCTTCCGATCCGGTATCTTCACTGTCTGTTCCAATACCCTGTGCCGTGCATAGCGCATCAAGTCTTTCATTCGCCTTTTTAACAGCCTCAAAAATCTCATTCTGCATACCATTCTGTCCGATAGTATACTCTTCAAGCTGCCTACGAAGCTCTTCATTTTCACTCTTTACTGTATCAAGCTCACGCCTCAGATATAGCATCAGCTCAAGAAGCTCCGTTTTTTTCAGCTTTTTCAGTTCCTTGTCTGTCATTTTGGCGTTTCCTCCGGTTTCACTTTTAGATACATCACAAGTTATATCAGATTATACATCACTTGTGATGTGTCTTACAATATGTCAATTGTACCATTTTTTTGCTCACAAGTCAATTGAATTTAGATATTTTCAGCTTTCTAACCGAAACACAGTTCGTACATTTGTGCAAGTTGCTAAAAATTTGTCCTATCTGTTATATCGTTTTGTACTAAAAACAAAAGCAGCTCCAACAGTATAAATCACCGTTTTTTCGCCTGATTCAGCCATTTTGTCATTGACTATGTGCATATTATACTATATAATCGTAGTATAACACGCAATAAAGGAGTTTGTGCAATGCGCATAGGAATTGACTACTACCCTGAACAATGGGAAAAATCTCTATGGAAAAAGGATGCTGATATGATGGCAGATACCGGCGTGAAGGTCGTGCGTCTTGCTGAATTTGCATGGTCAGTACTGGAGCCGGAGGAGAATAAGTTCGATTTTCAGTGGCTGGATGAAATTATAGATATACTGATAACAAGGGGCATGGATATAATACTGTGCACACCTACCAACTGTCCTCCCCTATGGCTTTACGAGAAGTATCCTGACGCCGTTCAGACCGGAGCAGACGGCAGACCAATATCCATCGGGATCAGAGGTCACCGCTGCTATAACAGTCCGGAGCTTCTGACTCGTGCAGCGATGATCATTGACAGGATGGCAGAAAGGTATAAACATGATCCTCACATAATCGCATGGCAGATCGACAATGAGCTTGAAGCAAATTTCTGCCGATGCGGATATTGCAGCAATGCTTTTCGTGAATATGTTAAATGCAAATATTCCACCCTTGAAAATGTAAACAAGACCTATGGCAATACTGTATGGAGCGGGAACTACTCCGACTGGTCTCAGATAAAGCCGCCTATGGGAAGCCATCCCAAGGACTGGTACAATCCGGCTCTGAGCCTTGACTATCACAGGTTTGCAGCTCTTGATACAGTAAAATTCGTACAGTTCCAGATAAAGTGCATCAGAAGCCACTTTCCTGACACACCTATAACTACAAACACATGGTTCTGCGGAAATCATGTGGATTATCACAAGCTGTTCGAAGGTCTTGACTTTGTTTCATACGACAACTACCCTGCCATCCAGCTGCCGGATGATGAGGATTCGCTCTATTCCCACGCATTCCACCTTGACTTCATGAGAGGAATAAAGCGGCAGAATTTCTGGATAATGGAGCAGCTTTCAGGTGCGCCGGGCAGCTGGTCGCCTATGGGCAGGCAGCCGTATCCTGAACAGATCAAAGGCTATTCATTGCAGGCGTTTGCGCACGGCGCAGATACGGTAGTACATTTCAGATGGCGTACTGCCGTTCAGGGTGCGGAGATGTTCTGGCACGGACTTATTGACCACAGCGGTGTGACCGGCAGAAGGTACGAAGAATTTCTGAGTCTATGCAGGGAAGCGGAGAAGCTCGCTCACATTTCCGACAGTGAATTTATTTCAAAAGCCGCTGTGATTTACGACGGTGATACAGACTTTGCCCTTGACATACAGCCACAGACTGACGGCTTTCATTATCTTCAGCAGCTGAAGATATGGCATGACGCCTGCTCATCCAACGCAGTCAATACAGATATCATTTCAGCGGACGCACCTCTTGGCAAATACTCCGTTGTGATTGCACCTGCACTATATATAACAAAAGACAGTACCGCAAAAAAGCTCCGTGACTTTGCAGAAAAGGGCGGAACACTTATTCTGACGACACGAAGCGGCGTTAAGGATGAATATAATAACTGCATTATGGAAAGCCTGCCTACTATATACAGGGATATGGTCGGTGCGTATGCCGAGGAGTACTGTCCTATAGGCTGGCAGAATGAGCATATTGAAATGGACGGTGAAAGCTTCCGCATATCCCAGTGGTGCGATATAATGACGCTGACGTCCGGAAAGTCTCTCGCCTGCTACAGCGATTCCTATTATAAAGGCAAGTCTGCTGTAACTGTAAATTCATTCGGGAAGGGGACGGTATACTATATTGGCACAGTACCTGAGCGAAGCTTCTGCAAAAAGCTCATGAGCAGGATCTTCAGTGAATGCGCTGTCACTCACGAGCCATCTCTGCCCTTTGGCATTGAAATAACAGAGCGCACAAAGTGCGATGATACATTCAGATTTATCTTCAATAACACAAACAAGTCCCAGAGCTTCACTCTTTACGACAAGGAATATTTCATGAAGCCATTTGAGATGATAACTGAAACTATATAACAGCAAAAAGCTGTACCCGGCACAATTTGCAGGGTACAGCTTAATTTATGATGCTCTGGGTGGATTTCTCTCTCAAAGGAACATTCATCATTTTACAATAAAGAAGCCAGATCTAAAAACGCTTTTCTGCCTGCATCAGTCCTCTTGAACACACCAGCATCCTCCAGAACCTCCAGAAAGACCTTGCCGATCTCCTGTTCCAGAATCGCTCCTGCATTTTCCTTACTGAAATCAGGGTAACGCTTCAGAATCTCCTCTGCCCATTCTGCATGGTGTGTGAGTTCCGGACAAGCGTAGAGATTCTCGCCACTGAGCATCGCATCCTCCAGCAGTGCAATTTCCTTTGCGAGCCGTGCAGGAAGTACGGCAAGTCCCATCACCTCAATGAGACCGATGTTCTCTTTCTTGATATGATGCAGCGAGGGATTCGGATGGAATACGCCCAGCGGACGATCATCCGTTGTAATGTTATTTCTCAAAACGAGGTCACACTCGTAGAAGTCTCCGTTCTTTCTTGCGATGGGCGTGATGGTGTTATGAGGTTCGCCGTTTGTTTCAGCAAAAAACCCCACACTTTCGTCACTGTATGCTCTCCATGTTTCCAGAATATGATTGCAGCACTTTGCAAGTTCCTCCCTGTTTTCGGAGGATACACGAATCACGGACATCGGCCATTTCACGATACCTGCTTTCACATCGGGATACTGTTCCATACTGAACTCGTGTTCAATAGGTGCTTTTGCCATGGCAAAGCTGTAATTGCCGCCCTGGAAATGCTCGTGGCTCAGGATAGAACCGCCGACGATCGGCAGATCTGCATTTGATCCGATGATATAATGTGGCAGATAGTCCACAATATCAAAGAGCTTTCCGAACACCGAAGCGTCAATTTTCATCGGAACATGAGCTTCGTTGAATGCAATGCAGTGCTCGTTGTAGTAGCCGTAGGGGGAATATTGCAGCTGCCACTTTTCCCCGTTCACAGTCATCGGAATCGGACGGAGATTCTGTCTTGCAGGATGCGTTGCGTGTCCTGCAAAGCCGGCGTTTTCGGGGCAGAGCTGGCATTTCGGGTACTGCGAGGACTTTGCAGATTTGGCTGCCGCAATGTCACGAGGGTCTTTCTCGGGCTTGGAGCAGTTGATCGTAATATCAAGAGTACCGTATTCGCAGGGGTATTCCCACTTCAGATCCTTGGCAATTCTGCCTGCACGGACATAGTTGAGCTTCTTGCTGAAATCAAAGTACCAGTCGGTTGCTTCTTTGGGATTGACCGCATATCTTCTCTTAAATTCAGCG
>JAZNOB010000197.1:0-4418 GCA_045580565.1 Ruminococcus sp. | reverse complement strand
CACTTGTTTTGGTATGATTTATTAAGTTCGTCAGGATATTTATTCAATTTATAACACCACTTCACTTAACAATATAAACTCTGCCATATAAACAAAAGGACTGTACAGAAAACTTTTCTGTACAGTCCTTACAAATTCAGCAAATTATACAACCGGAACAGCAGGATCAACAACAGGCGGATCGGTAACTACAGGAGCCATTGTCGTTGTTTCAACAACAGGCGGTGTAGTTGCTGCCTGTGTAGTCGTAACCGTTGTAGTTGTAACAGTTGTAGTTGTTGTAGTTGGAGTAGTAGAGGGAGCTACAGCATAGTAAACCACGATCTCCTGTGCAGATTTGCGGTTATACTCCATAGAAATATCAAAGCTCAGCTTAGATACTGTATTAGCAGCAAATGCAGCAGTTACATCCGGCTCTATCTTATACTTGACTCCAAGTTCATCGAGAGCCTTTGTGTAGTCAGAAATATTCACATTGCTGTATGCAGGAAGAAGAATATTGACCGGACCCTTGCTGACCTGAATAATTACAGGCACAGATGTGTCAAAGTACTCGCCTTCTTCGATCTCCTGACCTACGATAGTACCTTCCTCGTACTCATCGTTGAATACTTCCTCAACCTTGAACTTCATCCATGAGCTGTAACGCTCATACTGAACCTCATAGCTCTTACCGATAAGGTTGGGCATGATGCCATCGCCGTCCGGGGTAGTATTCTCAGTAGCAGACTGTTCTTCCTGAACAGTTGTGGTTACCGTTGTAGTTGTTGCTTCAGGAATGTTTGTATCCCCGGAGCCGCCCTTTGAAAACATAAAGTACAAAGCTATAAGGAGAATAACAAGCAGGAGCATACCGATTATCAGAGGAACCTTCACACGGTCAATAGCACTTGGCTGCGCCTCGGTATAGGTATTTCTCTGGTAGCCGTCATTGCCGTAATCCTCGTATGAATAATCATCAGAGTATCCCTGATGTGAATAGTCATCATACTGCGGCTCAGGCTGCTTCTGGTAATCGTTCCTGTTGAAGCTTCTTGTCTGCTGGAAGGGATCATTTCCAGCCGGTCTTCCGCCCACTGGTGCACCGAAGCTTTTCTTCTCGCTGAAAAGCTGAGTCACAAGCTCAGTAACAGTCTGGATACGGTCAGTGCTGACAAGATTCAGGCCCTTCATTATAACATCGGAAACATGACGTGAAATGTTAGGATTCAGCAGGCACGGAGCTATAAGGTTGTCATTCTCCATACGGCTTATGGCACTTGTAGGCATACTGCCCGTAAGCACACGGTATATCACAGCACATACTGCGTATACATCAGTCCATGTGCCCTGACGGTTGCTTGCGGAGTACTGCTCCGGTGCCGCATAACCGCTGAATATCTCACAGTCAAGCTCTGTATCAGCAGTACGGACTGCTGATATGGAAAAATCAGTAAGCTTCAGCTCGCACTTCTTTGTGACATATATAGTCTCCGGACTGATAGCACGATGAAGAACGCCGCTGTTGTGGAGAATGCTGAGACTTGTGAGAAAAGGCGGCAGCATACCTGAAAGCTGTCCCCAGCTGAGCTCACCGGCATTTTCTTTCAGAAAATCCACAAAGCGCATACCATCAACATATTCATATACAACGTATGCAGTATTATTTGAAGTAAACAGATCTGTTACCCTGTTCACCTGAACCTGCTCACGGATCTGAGCGAGGGATTTGTTAAGACCGATAAATTCCTCCAGAAGTACCTTATACTGCGGCATTTTGGATGAATTTACTGAAACCACCGGAGAATTTACAGCTCTTGCACTGAAATTCAGCGGCATATATTCTCTTACAAGTACACGGCAGCCCACTGAACGGTCAAGAGCTATGTATGTTATACCCTCACCATTCATAGAAATTGGTGTGCCGATTATATATCTGTCATTCAGCTCAGTACCGGGCTGAAGAAATGTTTCATTTACAGGAATGCTTGCATTATACCCACAGCGCTGGCAGATATCTCCACGATATTCAGTCTGCATCATGCAGCCGTAGCATAACTTCTTCTCCCCCATTATCTTACCTCCTGTCTCTTGTTCAATGTATTCCATACAGGAACCCGACCTTACTTATTGTAACATGAAGAGCCGATTATGTCAACCGATTTCTGAAATTGACATCTTAAAGCGGCAGATTGTAGCTTTTTTGTAATATTCCTGAAAGTTTATACATTCATCACAGCTGTACAAGACCTTTTTCCACCATTTTCTGAGCAGCGAGAAGTACGCCGATCTTACCGCTTGTGTAGGTGATTCCGCCCTGCATCCATACTGCAAAAGGTTCTCTGAGAGGAGCGTCCGCAGAAAGCTCGATTGAAGCTCCCATAGTAAATGCGCCTGCTGCCATGATGACCTGGCTTGTATAGCCGGGCATATCCCAAGGCTCAGGTACTACATGAGAATCAATGGGCGAGCCTGTCTGGATACCCTGACAGAAGGCTATGAGGTTCTCCTCATTCTCAAGGCATACTGCTTCTACAATATCGCCTCTCTTCTCACCAAGCTTCGGCGAGCATTCAAAGCCAAGTCTCTGGAACAGCGCTGCTGCGAATACAGCTGTCCTGAGAGCGTTTGCAACGCAGTCCGGCGCATGGAAGAAGCCGAGGAACATTTCTCTGTTCATATCAAGTGTACAGCCTACCTCTTTGCCCATGCCCACACAGGTAAGTCTGTATGCGCAAAGCTCCACAAGGTCTGCTCTGCCGGCAATATATCCGCCTGTTCTTGCGATGCCGCCGCCGGCGTTCTTGATAAGAGAGCCTATCATAAGGTCTGCGCCGTTCTGGGTAGGCTCGGTGTCCTCAACAAATTCGCCGTAGCAGTTGTCAACCATGATAATGGCATCAGGATTTCCTCTGCGCACTGCCTCTGTCATTTTACGCATCTGCTCCATTGTATATGCCGGTCTGAGGGAATATCCTCTGGAACGCTGTATATAGGCAACCTTTGCGCCCTTAACGCCCTTTTCGATTGCGTCATAGTCAGGCGTACCATCGGGAAGAAGCTCCACATGGCTGTACTCTACGCCGTAGTCCATAAGCGAACCGCCGCCAGCCTTACCGGCAAGTCCCAGAACCTCGTCAAGAGTATCATAAGGCTTTCCTGTGATAGACACCATCTTATCTCCGGTACGGAGAATGCCGAACAGTGCTACTGTCAGCGCATGGGTGCCGGATACGAAATTATGGCGTACAAGAGCGTCCTCAGCGCCGAAAGCGTCAGCGAATACTCTGTCGAGAACATCTCTGCCCTGATCGCCGTAACCATAGCCTGTACTGCCGTAAAAACAAGGCTCTGTTACACGGTTCTTCTGGAATGCTGCCAGAACCTTTGCTCCGTTGTAGGCAGCTGTTTCCTCTATACACTTGAAATCAGCCTGACAATCCTTCTCCGCTTCCTCTGCAATTGCAAGAAGTCTTTCATCAAGCTGGAAAAATTCATTTATATTCATGTTTACTGTAAAGCTCCTTTATCTGTATCTTCCTTCTGAACATCCACACGTTCCAGTACATATTCAGTTTCAAGCTCCTCAAAGCCTATCTGCTGGTAAAAGCTTCTGCGCACATCAAGGGCGTAGAGCACAGCCTCCTTGCCCATTCCGCCCAGCCAGCCTGACAGCCATTTAAGAAAATCCCTTGCGTATCCGCTTCCTCTGTTTGCCGCCTTAGTGGCAACCTGTCCTATCATGACCGAATTATCCTGATCGAACACTATCGTAACAGTAGTGCTGTTCTTATATGTAAGCACGTGGCTCACGCCATGACGGCATCTGTGGGATGTGTCTGTGAGCCAGAGCGGATAGTCCGTAAGATTGGGAAAGCCCTCCTGAAGAATATCATATACATCAGAAAGCTTCGGGTTAAATTCAACGTCTGCTTCATTGAAGGTAGCCGACAGCTCCAGAGGCTTCAGCTTGAAAAGGGTTCTTCTGAGCTGCTGGTAATTTTCTATCTTCCCCAGCACCGACAGCATGGACTGAGGGCATTCTATACGAAACGGCAGGTGCATTCTTATAAAGTCAGCAGCTTCATCCGCAGGCAGAATATCCTCTGAGCATATGACGAGGGTGCTGTTGAGCATGAACATAAAGCCCACAGCATCCTCATACTGCAAACGGTAGAAGCGGCAGAAATCATATCCGCCGCCGTAAGCTTTAAAATAGGCAAGAAGCTTCTTACCACGCCAGCTTCTGCGGAGAAGCTCACGTTCATTTTCTGTAAAATCGTATACCTGTACTATCATATCAGCACAGCCTTTTCCATAAGCTTTTCAGCAAGCTTCAGTGTATTTTCGATATCAGCCATATCTGCCACGCAGGATGGAGAATGAAGGTAACGGCAGGGCACGGAAACAGCAAGAGTCCTCACACAAGTCGGAGGCCA
>JAZNOB010000196.1:0-11918 GCA_045580565.1 Ruminococcus sp. | reverse complement strand
CTTTCTTTCCTCCGGAGCGTTACCCTTCTGAACCTCTGCACCGCAGGATTCAAGGGATTCAACTGTATGTGACTTGGAAGAGCCGGTAGCACCGCCGCAGCCGTCACGTCCGGTCTTGCCGCCGAGAAGAATTACAACGTCGCCGGGTGCAGGAGCTTCTCTCCTGATGTTAGCAGCGGGAGCAGCACCGAGAACAGCACCGATCTCCATACGCTTTGCCATATAGCCGGGATGATAGATTTCGGATACGTGACCAGTAGCCAGACCGATCTGGTTGCCGTAGGAGCTGTAGCCGTTAGCTGCGCCCTGAGTGATCTTTCTCTGCGGCAGCTTGCCGGAAATAGTATCAGCAACAGGAACGAGCGGATTAGCTGCGCCTGTTACACGCATAGCCTCATATACATAGGAACGTCCTGACAGCGGGTCACGGATAGCACCGCCGAGACAGGTTGCCGCACCGCCGAAAGGCTCAATTTCTGTAGGATGGTTGTGAGTCTCGTTCTTGAACATGAGGATCCAGTCCTCTTCACGTCCGTCGATGTCAACCTTGATCTTAACAGAGCAAGCGTTGATCTCCTCGCTCTCGTCAAGGTCGTTGAGCTTGCCGTCAGCCTTGAGCTTTCTTACAGCAAGAGTAGCCATATCCATGAGAGTGATGGGCTTTGCTTCTCTGCCAAGCTCGCTTCTTATGCGGAGGTAGTCATCGTATGTCTCCTTGATGTAGGGAGTTTCGATGTCAGCCTTTTCAATGTTGGTAAGGAATGTGGTGTGACGGCAGTGGTCAGACCAGTATGTATCTATCATTCTGATCTCAGTGATAGTGGGGTCACGCTTTTCGGTATCACGGAAATACTTCTGGCAGAACTTGATATCTTCAAGATCCATAGCAAGGCCGTATTCCTTGATGAAGTCATTAAGCTGTGCAACAGTCAGACCGATAAAGCCTTCGAGAGTTTTTACAGTTGTGGGAATGTCATAGTTAGCGTCAAGTGACTCCGGCTTTTCCATAGCAGCCTCACGGCGTTCTACAGGGTTGATGAGATAGGACTTAACCTTTTCAAATTCAGCGTCGGTAATATTGCCGCTGATAATATAGATCTGAGCAGAACGGACACGGCAGCGGTCGCCCTGAAGCAGGATCTGGATGCACTGCTCGCAGCTGTCAGCTCTCTGGTCGAACTGACCGGGCAGATATTCCATAGCGAACATACGCTGGTTTCCGGAAAGCTCCGGCAGCTCTCTGTAAACTGTGTCAACAGCAGGCTCAGAGAAAACTGTGGGAACAGCCTTTTCAAAAGCATCCTCAGTAAGCTTGTCAGCGTCGTAGCGGTTGAACACACGAACGCCTGTTACGCTTACACGAAGTGCTGTCTGAAGGTCGCTGAGAACAGACTGAGCTTCAACAGCGAATTCAGGCTTCTTTTCTACATAAATTCGATAAACAGACATGGTAATACTCCTTTATATTGAATTTGCAGAGCTGCCGCCGTCAATGACGCCATAGCAGCATACAGCATCACTCTCTTCTATTCTAACATAAAATATTGATTTACGCAAACTTTTTTTTATGTTTTTTTCGGGAATTTTTATTACAGTGCCGTCAGGAGCATGACCGATGTGAAAACCGTCGCCTCTTTCACGTTCGAAAAGTACCGGAATTACGTGGTTTTCGAGGGATTTGTTATGTTTCCTCTGAAGCTTTTCTGAAAGTGTCTGAAGTGTACCGGCTCTTTCGGATTTTGTATTTTCCGGAACCTGCCCATCCATTTTTGCCGCAATGGTTCCAATGCGAGGCGAATAACGGAATACATGGATTTTAGCGAAGCTGATTTTTTCTGCAAAGGAGAGCGTTTCGGAAAACTCCTCGTCAGTCTCCTGAGGGAAGCCTGTCATAATATCGGTAGTGATGGCGCAATCAGGGAAGAACTTTCGCACAAGGCTGCATATGCCCTCGTATTCAGCTGAGGTGTATCTGCGGTTCATGCGTCTGAGAACAGTATCAGAGCCGCTTTGCAGGGACAGATGGAACTGGGGGCAGAACTGCGGTATCCTTGACAGTCCGGAAACAAGCTCCTCCGTTATCCTTTCCGGCTCAAGAGAACCAAGGCGTATCCTTTCAGCTCCGGCGTCGGCGCATATCTTTACAGCGTCAAGAAGCGTGTGACCTGTTTCCCTGCCGTAAAAGGCAAGGTTTATTCCGCAGAGAACTATCTCACGATGACCTGATAAAACAAGCTTTTCCGCCTGTTCACGCAGCTTTTCAACAGGCATTGAACGGCAGCGTCCACGTGCGTAGGGAATTATGCAGTAGGAGCAGAAAGAATTGCAGCCGTCCTGTATTTTCAGGAATGCTCTCGTATTGCGCTCAGAGCTTTCCCAGTCAAGGCATTCGAACTTATCCTCGCCGCTGTATTCAGCCACATTGCAGATATGCTGTCTGCTTTCGAGGAACCGGTTTATAAGACACGGAAGCTTCAGCCTGTCCTTTGTTCCGGTGATAATGTCTGCACCGGTTATGCGGGCGGCGTCTTCAGGAAACGCCTGAGGATAGCATCCGGTCAGTACTATTACAATACCAGGCTTCCTGCGCCTGAGCTGTTTTACGGCGTTGAGGACACGCTTGTCGCCGGAGGCTGTTACTGTACAGGAATTTATTACTGCTATGTCAGCGTCCGCACTGTCGGCAGCAGTTTCAAATCCTGCGCTTTCCAGCAGCCGCTGCATACCGGCAGTCTCACAGGTGTTGACCTTACAGCCGAAGGTGTAGTACCAGCAGCGCAATGGATCATCTCCCTTCTGCAAATTTTGTATATGTGAATTGCACGGAATTTCCTACAGATTTATTATAAAAGATTACAGTTCGTAACCTCTTTCAGGCCCTCGTGAAACCGGAAATTTACCGGCTTTCGTTGGAATGAATAAAAGGCAGTTTGTGAGGGATGATTCTATTATACTATAATCACGAAAATAAAGCAACCTGCTTGACAAAAAAAATAAATCGTGGTATGCTATGTACAACAGAAGGCAAGGCGGATTACTGCAGGATTTTGCGGAGCTTTCTGAGAGAAACAACTACGATGAGACATTTGAACTAATGGTTCATGGGAGGTAATAATTATGTTTGAGACAATGGTAGAACTGAAGGCAATCAATGACGTTAAGGATTTCGTAAACACAGTTATGCTGTTTAACTACGATATCGACCTGGTATCCGGCAGATATGCAGTAGACGCTAAGTCTATTATGGGTATTTTCAGCCTTGACCTGTCCAAGGCAATCAAGCTTCAGGCACACACAGAGGATCCGGAAAAGCTGATCGCAGCACTCGACAGATTTATTGTAAAGTAAACACTTTAAAAAGTTTCAAAGACTGAGTAGAATAGTAGAGGGAAAAACGGCGCATATGTGCCGTTTTTTCTGTTTTATGGCAATGAATATGACTCTTTGATACGGCATAAAATAGATTGTAGTTTAAATACGGCGCTGACTGTTGAGCAAGGAGAGGTCATGGAAGTAACCGGAAAAACCGTTCGGTTTTTTCTGAAACCCAAAAAAGCCTATACAGATACAGATAAAGATACAGATACAGAGAAAGATACAGATACAGAGTATGCCGCAGCTTCTCCCGCACTCACGAAAGCAGCTTTGGATGACTTGAGCAAAATTACAGTCCGGAGCTGAAGCCTGCCTGTAAATTCCAAAGAGGTGCACCATGAAAAGAATTGTTTATATACTGCTCAGTATTTTACTTCTGACAAGGATTCCAGCTCTTAAAGCGGACGCTGAGGATGAGGTTCCTGAGCCTGCTGCATATGCTCTGATGGAATGCAGCACAGGAACGCTTCTTGATGAGAACAACGGCAATGTCCGGCTGCCTGTGGGAACGATGGCGAAGCTTATGACAGCGCTGCTTGCAGGAGAGATGATAGAATCCGGCGGATGGAGCAGGGAGACTGTCCTTACAGCTTCAGACTGCGTGAACGGTACTAAAGGCGCAGTCATATGGCTTCAGTCAGGAGAAACTATGACGGTGGACGGATTGCTGAGAGGCCTTATCATCGGCAATGCAAACGACGCTGCTGCTGTTATCGCTGAAAATATAAGCGGAAGCAGCGATGATTTCGTTATGGATATGAACGCCCGTGCCTTTGAGCTGGGGATGCGTGATACACGCTTTACAACACCTCAGGGCTATGACGATGAGGCGGCATATTCCACGGCTCATGATATAGGCTTGCTGTGCTGCGCTCTGTCTGAGGTTGAATGTCTGGATGAGTATTTTACAACATGGCGTGATTTTCTCCGTGACGGCGCAACAGAGCTTGTAAATGAAAACACCTTTGCACGAACCTACGAGGGTATGACGGGCTGGAAGGCAGGGCACTCAGAGGCTTCAGGCTGGTGCATTGCAGCAGGTGCGGAGCGTGACGGCATGGAATGCGCAGCAGTCATTCTCGGTTCGCCTGATGAGGACAGCCGGTTTGCATATGCCAGAAAGCTTCTGAAACAGGGCTTTTCCCAGTATATCCTGACGCTGCCCGGATTTTCTCCGGAGCATATGAAGCCTGTGCGTGTAAGAGGCGGCGTTTCACGGAGTGTAGAGCTGGAGGCGGATAGGCTTACCGGTCTTGTAGTGCCAGCAGCGGATACTGCTCTTGAAGCTGTAATAGTCCTGCCCAGATATATTCACGCTCCTGTGGAGGAGGGCAGACCAGTGGGCACGATTGCATTCTATAACGGGGATATGCTTTTGTATGAGACTTCATTGGTGGCAAAAGAATCTGTAGAAGCTATGACGACTTCCGTTGCGGTAAGAAAATTGTTGTTCAAGTTGTGCAAAATGTGATGTTGGTTTTGTGCAGAATCAATAAGTTTTCAGATTCCCCTTGCATTTGGAGCTGAAATATAGTATGATATAAGTGGTAAATTAGTGGGAAATGCTCTCCGCAGTGCATGGGAGAGAGCTGTTCCCCGAAAATGGAGGAATGAACAATGTCTTTGAAGCTCAATACAAAGTATTTAGCTGACTTTATGAATGATGAAGAAATGCGTGGAATAGCGCATCAGGTGGAGGCGTCTGCAAAGATGCTTCACGAGAAGACCGGTCAGGGAAGCGACTTCCTCGGCTGGCTGACTCTGCCTACAGATTATGACAAGGAAGAATTCGAGAGAATCAAGGCTGCTGCCAAGAAGATCCAGAACAACTCTGATATCCTTATCGTGATCGGTATCGGCGGCTCTTATCTGGGCGCACGTGCAGCGATCGAATTCCTGAAGTCCACGCTTTATAATAACCTGAAGAAGGACACACCGGATATCTACTACGTAGGCAACAGCATCAACCCCACATATCTCAGCGAGATCATCTCTCTGTGTGAGGGCAAGGATTTCTCTGTAAACGTAATTTCCAAGTCCGGTACAACAACCGAGCCGGCTCTGGCATTCAGAGTGTTCAAGAAGCTGGTTGAGGATAAGTACGGCAAGGAAGGCGCTAAGGATCACATCTTCGCTACTACTGACAAGGCAAAGGGCACACTGAAGGAGCTGTCTGACACTGAAGGCTATGAAACATTCGTAGTACCGGATGACGTTGGCGGACGCTTCTCCGTTCTGACAGCAGTAGGTCTGCTTCCGATCGCTGTTGCAGGCTGCGATATCGACGCTCTCATGGCTGGCGCAGCACAGGCTCAGAACGACTACATGGCAGATTTCGAGAACAACGACTGCTACAAGTATGCAGCGATCAGAAACATCCTCAGCCGTAAGGGCAAGGCTGTTGAAATGCTGGTTTCCTATGACCCGAACTTCGTTATGATGGCTGAATGGTATAAGCAGCTCTTCGGCGAAAGCGAAGGCAAGGACAATAAGGGTATCTTCCCGTCAGCAGCTGTATTCTCCACAGACCTGCACTCTATGGGTCAGTACATTCAGGAAGGCGCAAGAATCCTCTTTGAGACTGTTGTTGATATCAAGAAGCCCAAGACTGATCTCTACCTTGCAGCAGACGAGGAGAACCTTGACGGTCTGAACTTCCTGTGCGATCAGAATATGTCCGTTGTAAACCGCAAGGCTCTTGAGGGCGTTGTACTTGCTCATACAGAGGGCGGCGTGCCGAACATCATTCTGGAGCTTGAGGACACAACAGAAAAGAGCCTGGGCTACCTCATCTACTTCTTTGAGAAGGCTTGCGCAATTTCCGGCTACCTGCTGGGCGTAAATCCTTTCAACCAGCCCGGCGTTGAAAGCTACAAGAGAAATATGTTCGCACTTCTCGGCAAGCCTGGCTACGAAGATCAGAAGGCTGCTCTGGAAGCAAAGCTGGCTGAATAAGAAAGGCTGTTTTGCAGCGAAAGCTGCATTTATATAAAACGCAATAAGAAATGAAACAGTGTCTTTTCGGACACGAAAGGAGTTAATTATGATTCAACTGATTACAGGTAAAAAGGGTACTGGCAAGACCAAGATTCTGATTGATAAGATCAACGGTGCTGTTAAGGAAACAAACGGCTGTCTGGTTTGCATCGAAAAGGGTGCAACTATCCGCAGCTCTATCAGCTACAAGGTAAGATGGTGTGACGCTGAGCAGTTCGCTATCGACAGCTACGAAGCATTCTATGGCTATGTAGCAGGTATGCTGGCTGGCAACTATGACATCAAGGAGATCTTCGTAGACGGTATCTTCAAGATCGCTGGCTCTGATTTCGACGCTCTGGGCGTTATGCTGGACAAGCTTGCAAAGCTGACTGGCGACGATGTAGCAGTAGTATTCACACTGTCTGCTGATAACAGTGAGCTTCCGGCTTCCGTTACAAAGTACATCGGCTAATCGGAAATTGCGAACTTTTTGAAAAAAAGCTTGACAAGCTGGCTCGTTATAGTATATAATAGATGTTGCAATGCGTGAAAGGAAGAAAGTATGATCTTACAACTGCGTGAGGTTTTTCAGATCGAGGGTCTGAAAAAGCCGGTAGATTATGAAATCACACCGGAGGAGCTAAAGGACATACACGGCTATACCTTCGCTGAGCCTGTGAAGGTTCTTGGCGAGGTGGAAAACCGTGCCGGTATCGTTACCCTCAGGTACAAGGTTGCCTGTGTGCTTGATGTGGAATGCGACAGATGCCTGAAGCCCTTTAAGCAGGAGCATACTTACGATTTTACTCACACAGTCGTTCCGACGTTACACAGTGACAACCGTGCGTATGATTCGTACCTTGTTGCTGAAAATGACAGCATTGATATGAATGAGACAGCAATAACTGACTTACTTCTCATGCTTCCTACAAAGATACTTTGTATGGAGGAATGTAAAGGGTTATGCTATATCTGCGGATGTGATTTGAATGAATCCACCTGCGACTGTCTGAAATAAGAAGGAGGTGCCAAAATGGCAGTACCAAAGAATAAGGTCTCCAAAGCAAGACGTGATAAAAGACGTTCTGCTGTATGGAAGCTGGACGCACCGGCAATGAGCGTATGCACAAACTGTGGTGCATATAAGGCTCCGCACAAGGTATGCAAGGCTTGCGGTTTCTACAAGGGCGTTGCTGTACTGAAGATGGACGCTGAATAAGTCATCGACTAACTGAGGAGGAGAGGCGGAGCTTTCGTCTCTCCTCTTTGTCATTTGGAATAATAAGGAGATGAGAAAATATGGCATTACCAGTTGTAGCAGTTGTCGGCAGACCTAATGTAGGCAAGTCAACACTGTTCAATAAAATGATCGGCAAGAGATTGTCTATCGTTGAGGATACTCCCGGCGTTACCCGTGACCGTATCTACTCAAAGTGCGAATGGAGAAACCGTCAGTTCATGGTCGTTGATACAGGCGGTATCGAGCCGAATACTACTGACGTTATCCTTGCACAGATGCGCAGACAGGCAGAGCTTGCTATCGAAAATGCGGACGTTATCATTCTGGTAACAGACATCCGCTGCGGCGTTACTGCTGATGACAGCGACGTTTCAAATATGCTCCAGAAAAGCGGAAAGCCTATCGTTCTTGCGGTAAACAAGTGCGACTCCATAGGCGAGCCTCCGCTGGAGCTTTATGAATTCTATAATCTTGGTCTGGGCGATCCGTTCCCCATCTCAGCAGCTCACGGTCATGGCACAGGCGATATGCTTGACGCTGTAATGGATCTGCTGCCCTCTGAGGATGAGCTCGCAGAGGACGAGGACGCTATCAAGGTTGCGATCATCGGCAAGCCCAATGCAGGCAAGTCCTCTCTCGTAAACCGAATTGCAGGCGAGGAGAGAGTTATCGTATCTGACATTGCAGGTACTACACGTGACGCTACAGATACAACTATTGAGAATGAGCACGGCAAGTTTGTTTTCATTGATACAGCAGGTATCCGCAAGAAGTCCAAGGTTACTGAGAAGATCGAGCATTTCAGCGTGCTCCGTGCATATATGGCGGTAGACCGTGCTGATGTCTGCCTTATCCTCATTGACGCTGAACAGGGCTTTACTGAACAGGATTCAAAGGTTGCCGGCTACGCCCATGAACAGGGCAAGGCTTCTATCGTTGTGGTGAACAAGTGGGATCTTATTGAAAAGGACAACAATACCATGAACGAGTATCTCACCAAGCTCCAGAACGATTTCAGCTTCATGTCCTATGTGCCCTTCCTGTTTATTTCTGCAAAGACGGGTCAGAGAGTGCATAAGCTTTATGAGATGATAGAGATGGTTTATCAGCAGAATCAGATGCGTGTTTCTACCGGACGTCTCAACGATGTTCTTGCCTATGCGACTACAAGAGTCCAGCCGCCGTCTGACAAGGGCAGGAGACTGAAGATATACTATATCACTCAGCCGTCAACAAAGCCGCCTACGTTCGTAATTTTCGTAAATCGTGCAGACCTTTTCCACTTCTCATACCAGAGATATATCGAAAACCAGATCCGTTCCACCTTCGGGCTTACAGGTACACCTGTGCGTTTTATAGTCCGAGAGCGTGACAAGAACGACAACAGCTAAAGGGCGGAGGAAGTTTTATGAACGGAATGCTTATTCTTGCAATTGTACTTTCCGCTGTTGTTTCCTATCTGCTGGGCAGTATTAACACTGCCATTATCGTAGGAAAGCTCATAAAGCATCAGGACATCCGCACTCTTGGCAGCAAGAATGCAGGTCTTACCAATACGCTCCGCTGCTTCGGCAAGGGCTGCGCTCTTATTACACTTATCGGCGACCTTGCAAAGGGTGTTGTTGCGGTGCTTATCAGCAAGGGACTGTGCACTATTATGGACGTGTCACTGGGCGGTGATGAAAAGCTCCAGTTTATCGGCTACGTAGCAGGCATCGCTGCGATCTTCGGTCATGTATTCCCCTTGTACTACGGCTTCAAGGGAGGCAAGGGCGTTCTTGTAGGCGTATCGGTATTCATAGTTATCGACTGGAAGGCGTTTCTGATAATGATTGCAATTTTTGCAGTTATCCTTGCAGTCTCAAAGTATGTGTCTCTTGGCTCTATTATTGCGTCAGCATTTTGTCCCTTTGTAACGCTGGGACTTCAGCTCATCTGCTTTCCTGACAGACCGCTGTGGTATACGCTGCTCAATACAGGTATGGCTGCCGCAATGGGACTTTGGGTGATCTGGATGCACAGAACAAATATACAGCGTCTGAGAGATGGCTGTGAAAATAAATTATCATTCGGCAAGAGTAAAAAAAAGACTTCTGACTGACAGGTCAAAGGAGGATCAGACATGGCAAATATTACAATTTTAGGTTCAGGCGGATTCGGACTCAGCCTTGCACTTTCAGCCCACAGAGGCGGTCATAAGGTAAAGGTCTGGTCTAAATTCGCTGATGAGCTTGAAGCTATCCGCAGAGACGGCGAACACAGACAGAAGCTTCCGGGAGTTCCCGTTCCGCCGGAGATCGAACTGACAGACAGTATGGATTGTATCGACGGCTGTGATATAGTGATTTTCGGTATCCCGTCACGCTTTGTCCGTGATACTGTCCGCCTTGCAGCTCCATATATCAAGGCTCCTATGATCGTTGTAAATACAGGCAAGGGACTTGAGGAAGAAACTCTCAAGACTCTCAGTCAGGTGTTCCATGAGGAGCTTCCGGATGAAATTCCGGTGGTTACACTGACAGGTCCTTCACACGCTGAGGAGGTCGGCAGAGGCGTTCCTACGACCATTGTTGCGGCTTCTGAAGATGAAAAGGCGGCTGCAAAGGTTCAGGAGCTCCTCAGCAGCCAGACGCTGCGTATATATGTCAGCTCCGATGTTATCGGCTGTGAGATAGGCGGTGCGCTGAAAAATATCATCGCACTCAGCGCAGGTATCTGCGATGGACTGGGATTTGGCGATAATACAAAGGCTGCCCTTATGACAAGAGGTATGCACGAGATAACGAACCTCGGTCTTGCAATGGGTGGAAAGCGTGAGACCTTCAGCGGACTTTCCGGTGTAGGCGATCTTATTGTAACCTGCTGCAGTATGCACAGCCGCAACCGCAGAGCAGGTATACTTATCGGTGAAGGTATGACTCCGGAGGAGGCTGTACAGATGGTAGGCACAGTAGAGGGATATTACTGCTGTCATGCCGCATGGAAGCTTGCCAACAAGCTGGGTGTTACAATGCCGATCACTGAGCAGCTGTATAACGTGCTCTTTGAGGGCGGAGATGTTACAAAGGTTCTCGGATCTCTTATGTCACGTCCCAAGAGACATGAGTGCGAGCCTCTGGAAAAGTAATATAAACTATAAGCTGCCGCAGATTTCTATTGCGGCAGCTTTTTTTCGGATATTTGCATATTTCGACAGGATATTACAGATTGTACGTGAGGTTGCCGTTGACGAAAAAAAGGGGCTTTGGTATAATTAAGGCATAGAAAGAGAGTGCAGGAAATAATAAAAAGAAATAGCACTCAAAAGGAGACAAAAATGAAATATGCCTACAGAATTATGATGACGGAGCTTTGCGAGATCCCGTTTCCGGTACAGGCGAAGCCCGGCTGTACCCAGGGATTTTCCGAGAACCCTGAGCTGATGGACGAGATCCTCTATGAGAATGTTGAGGACGCCGCATTGAAGCTTGAACACTTTCGTTCAGTTGCAACGGGAGTTGTAATGGACTGGAATCACCGGAAGGTGAGGGGAGTAAGGGAGTTTTACATAGAGAAGATAAAGATAGGGCAGAATGACAGGAAGCTTTTGTCCTACGGTGCGGTCAGATATGCGGAGTTTCAGGTCTATGGTGAGAATATCCCTTCAATATGCCCTGAGCCGCCTGCACCTGTAAAACGCAGGCGCAGACGTAAGCAGATTGCGTAGAATAATGGGCTCTGTGACGAATATTGGGGGTATAAATTGTAGTTTGAAGCTGGCGCCAGCCCGTCGCCCAACGGTAATGGCGACGGCACGCCTCACCAAGGATGTTCGGTGAGCTTCACCGCAGTCCACCCCATTTAAGCTCCTGCGTCCGGTGAGCGTACACGAATGCCCCTCAAGGGGCGTTTAAGTCGTGCGTGCGATTAAAAGTGCAAAGCGCACCACTCAAGGCTCCCTTTGAGAAAGGGAGCTGTCAGCGAAGCTGACTGAGGGATTGGTTTTCGAAGCGAAAAGCTGAAATTTCAGTTTGTATATCACTGAGCAATCCCTCCACCGCAGCAAGCTGCGGTCAGCTCTGCACGCCCTTCGGGTGCCCTCCCCTTTAACAAGGGAGGCTTATGATGTACGCTATAAGGCAACGCTAAACTACAATTTACCCCAATACGGAACCAATAAATTTTCTGTTGAAATTTAAGGGGATATATGGTATAATTAAAACAGATGCACAAACCGCCTGCGTGAAAGGAGCATACCTATGAATATCAGAGGAATCATAAGCATAGCGGCAGCTGTTGTCATGACTGCCGGAATGACGGCTTTTCCTGTAAATACAACAGCCGC
>JAZNOB010000195.1:0-8712 GCA_045580565.1 Ruminococcus sp. | reverse complement strand
GAGAGCTTAAAATAATATCCGATGTTATAGCGTAAGAATATAAGCCGTGAAGAGTTTTTCTTCACGGCTTGTTTTGTAAACATATATGAATTTATATTCTGTAAGTAGATTTAAGCAAGCTCTTTAATAAATGATAAAAACGCCCTTATCTTTCTTTCCCTTCCATCCGCAAGGCAAATACCCGCTTTCATATATTTCCAATAGCTGAACAAAAAATTCCGGTATAGGTACTATCTCTCTGTAGACATTCGCCATAACGATTGCTCTGATGTTGCTGGAAATATCCTCAATCACTTCTTTACGATTCAAGTCCATTCGCCTTAATCCGGCTTCCCATTGCTCTTTTAGCTTAGAATAATAATTATTCTGAAAGGTATTGATGAGGTCGTTCCATTCCTGATATTCATTTCCAATTCCTTTACAAGAGCGGATGCACAGCTTTTCTGTTATGTCGCCTTGGTTATTTATTATCATGTTTTTCCAGCGGATAGAAGTAATTGTTTTAGTGATCTGGTTTTTAGAATCAACTTGAATCACGTACTGCAAAGACGGTTCTTTACCGCAATTGCTGAACCATGGTATTTTGTATAGCTTTTCAATAAGCTGCTCGTTGATCTTCATTTGTATTCTCCCTTTATCTCAGTGAAAGCCGCTTTTAAAATCAAAGTTAAAAGCGGCTTTTATAGTGCTGTTATATTTTGTCAATGCTCACATTCTGTCATCATATCACTCACCGCAAAGCTTAACCACAGCCGCAGCGATCATTCTTGTAGTCATCATCAACTGGTCGATAGGGAAGAACTCGTCATCGCCGTGCATATGATAATCCCAGCCCGGAAGCTCAGCACCGAATGCTACGCCGCCCTCGATCTCATGCACGTATGTTCCGCCGCCGATAGCAATGCAGTAGCCCTTTTCGCCAGTCTCCTCCTCGTAAACGGAAAGCAGCGTCTGAACAAACTCGGACTCCTCCGGTACACAGTGAGGGTCGTTCATCATCAGCACATTCAGCTCAAAGCCGTATTCACCGAAGCGTTCATTCATCTTAGCAAGGATCTCTTCCTTTGTAATATTCACAGGATATCTGATGTCTCCAGTGCCGGTAATAACACCGTCCTCAACGCTCATCATACTGAATACACAGGTAAGTCTGCCGGACTTTTCGTCCTCCTTGGCAATGCCCAGACCTTCGCCGCCGGTAGCGCCATGAGGGAACAGATCAGCCAGCGCCTTGCAGTCAGCGAAGGCTTCATTCTCGCTGAGAGACGCCATAAGTCCTGTGATAGCATTGTCACCAGCCTCAGGAGTTGACGCATGAGCCGCCAGACCTGTAAATGCCGCTGTAATGCCCTCAGAATCCTTTGTAAGGCTCAGTCTGTCGTTTGCTTCTGAAACTGTGCTGCCTGCCTTCAGGAATGCCTCAGCAGCCGCAGGAACGGCGTTCGGAACAGTGCCTGCATTCATGGAAATGATCGGGTCTGATGTTTTCTTTTTAAAGGTAAAACGGATCATGCCCTTTTCAATGTGGATGATGGGATAATTTCCGTCAGGCGTAAATACCATGGGAGGCATCTTATCCTGAGTAAGATAATATGCTATATCAGAGCTGCCGCTTTCCTCGTCACAGCCAAACAGCAGACGTACATTTTTGCTCAGCTTTACACCAGCCTTGCGTATGGCGTTCAGCGCATAGAGAGCCGCCACAGCCGGCCCCTTGTTGTCGATCGTACCTCTGCCGTAGAGATAGCCGTCACGCTCTACCATAGTAAACGGGTCGGATGACCAGTTCTCAGCCATAACGGGGACAACATCCAGATGAGAGAGGATGCCCAGCTCCGGTGCGTCCATATCTGCGCTCCAGTCAGCTGCACCGGCACGGTACTCGTAATTTCGTACAGCAAAGCCCATTTCCTTTGCAGCGTCCATCATAATGTCAAGAGCCTCAGCGCAGGGCTTACCGTAAGGATATTCGCTTCCTTCAATATGCTCTGCTACACTGGGAACAGCGATAAGTCTGCCCAGCAGTTCAAGCATCTGAGGCTTGTTTTCTTCGATAATACCGTTGATCTTTTCGTTAAGCATTTTTATGTTACTCCTTTTAATAGTCAGAATTTTCCTGAGATCTTCGGATGAAGCTTCTGTCTGTAAAGCTCCATTGAAATATCCATGAGATAATCATAGCTAACAAACATCATATTTGCAGTACCAAGCAGCACAAGTCCGCCGTATCTGCCGAAATCTCCCATATCTTCCAGCAGTTCGTCCATCCCGAACAGATAGACTGTCATGAAGAAGAATGCCAGCATACACAGGTTGAAGATGCTAAGCTTCAGCAGGTAGCCCAGAGGCTTTGGTCTTATTCTGCTGATGTACGGGCGTATAAGAGGATAGTGCCCGAAGAACATGATAAAAATAAAAGCAGCATCCTTGTTCGGTGTGACAAAGAGAGAAAGGGTTCCTACAGCAAGATACATCAGAAAGCCCCACCATGTACTGGTCTCTGTTGCCATAACGGTGATGAGAATGCCGCATATCATAGGCATGATAATATAGAACACAGGAAATACTCCCGTAATGAACTGGCACAGCAGACACATTGACGCCAGAGTTCCTCCGAGAGCTATCCTGTAGCTTAAAGAGCGTTTCATTTTTAACAATCACCTTGACGAGTATAGATATAATATATATCATACCATATTTTTGAGTTTTCGTCAATTGCTTTTATGTGAAAAGCTGGTGTAAATCTGAGAGCTAACAGCATATAGTCAGAAGCACTCCTGCACCTGTAAGAATACCGAGGACCGAAGAAGCTCTCACTGACTTCCTGAGAACGGATGGGTCAAGTCTGCCGCTGGTTATCTTTGATATGAGCCTGCAAAGAAGTCCGCAGGAAAGTCCGCCGAGTATCAGTGCAAGTATTCCCAGAATAATGATACGTATTACAGTATCGGTGAAAATGACTGAGGCGTGGGATGACAGTCCAAGGCCGAACCACAGCACAAGCTCCGGCAGTTGGGAAAACTTCGGGAATCTGAGTATGCTGCCAAGCAGATACAGACCGGAAAGGGGCAGCACAGCAGGAATAAGCAGTCCTGTAATAATGAGAATGATAAGCAGGGCAGATATTCGTTTACCATTGGACGGCGCCGGCGGCTCAGGATCTTTGTAATGGTTCGCAGTCTGACCAGCAGTAAGTCTTGTAAAAGGCTCCTGAATGACAGGGATAAGTGATGTGTATATGAATATCATAAGAGGAATGGTGTTTGTCTGTGTAAGATAATTTCCTGTAAACAAGAACGGAGCTGACAGTATCAGGAAGAAGCCTGTCTGTGCGGCGATGGCAAAGAGCAGGAGAGAGGGTTTGCGGATTATCCATGAAAACTCAGCCTCCGCACCTGCGCCAAGAAAGTAGAGAAGCACCATAAGAGCTGTAAGCTCTGATTCAGGTGAAAGAGCAGGCAGCGAGGAAAAGCCTTCCGCCATGTTGGTGATAAGCATTCCGGCAGCAAATGGCGCTGCGGTTCGCAGCGGAAGAAGCTTCATATAGCATAGAATCAGAATCAGCAGTGACAGCAGTATCAGCAGAGCTTCTTTCCATGAAACTGAGAAAATTCCGAGCCTCTGGAAAAATGATACAATATATCCGAAGAATATCATTTACTGTTGTCCTCCTTGTCATCCTTGTACGGCAGCAGGATATTCAGCAGTGCAATTCCGCCGGCAGCAGCGAGAATACATACGGCAGATAGAATAAGACCTGCACCTGCGGCAGCGAGCAGCTGATATGGTAAAGCTGGTACTGACATCGTTATCCTCCTTTTAGCACTTGACAATTGTGTCTGCAGCTTTTATAATAGATATATGTACTTTTTTGTAGAATAAGGAGATTCTTGAAATGGCTTTTTTGAATTTTGCCGCAGCGGCAGTAGATACGGAAACGCTGGAGGAGATCGTTACTGAGGAGATGGAGGAGGCTTCTACAGTCTTCGATAATCTTCTTTCTCCTGTAAAAGAGGCAGTTCCAACAGTAGTTCTGGCGATAATCTGTGCAATTGTCGGATTTATATTTATAAAGATACTTCTCCGTATAATCGGTCATGCTCTCAAGCGTTCTGATATGGATGGCATTGCAGCCGGCTTTCTCCGTTCAGTAATTAAAATAGTTTTATATGTTATTCTTGCGGTAGTCCTGCTTTCACTGCTTCATGTTCCGATGGATTCAGTTGTTGCGGTTATCGTTTCCAGCAGCATGGCGGTTGCTCTTGCACTGAAGGACAGCCTTGCAAATGTAGCAGGCGGTTTTATTCTTTCATTTGCCAAGCCCATCAAGGACGGCGATGTGATCGAAATTGACGGCTCAAAGGGGCGTGTTGAGTCGGTGGGCATACTCTACACCAAGATCGTTACCTGCGACAATGTTACGGTGTATGTGCCAAACGGCGTTGCTTCATCATCCAAGATAATCAACTATACGGACAAGGAAGAGCGGCGTGTGGATCTCAGGTTTACTATTGCGTATGAGAACGACATTGACGCTGCAAGAAGAGTAATCCTTGAAGCTGCCGGTACATTTACAGAGATTCATAACGACCCTGCACCAGAGGTAAAGGTAAGCGCCCATCAGGACAGTGCAGTAGAGCTTCTTCTTCAGGCATGGGTAGATACAGCGGACTATTGGAAGGTGTATTATGAGCTGCTTGAAAAGGTGAAGAAGTATTTTGACGCTTCTGGTATTACCATTCCATATCCTCAGCTTGAGGTGCATCAGAAGTAGTATATACCTATAATCTGCTTTTTTCCCTTGATTATTCCTGAGTCACGCAAAAATCCAATTGTGTATATTAACTTTCTGTAAACTCTCGAAAAAGCTATTGACAAACGCCCCGTTTATGAGTATAATATAAGTATCCTTTCTTAAAAATTTTTTCATAAAAATCCCCTTACTAAAGTGCACATCAGTCCCTCTGATGTGCACTTTACTTTTATGGCGAAATTCAGCCGTTTTATGCCATATTTTCTTATGACGTGAAACAGAAGAGCCTTCCGGCATTCCGGAAGGCTCTTTGCTGTATCTATGTTCTTACTTGATGAACTTGTCCCATGAAACTGTAATGTCAGCAGCTGTAGATGCGTAGTATGAGAGGATATTTGATGCGTCGGTAAGGTCCAGAACACCGCCCTGTTCCTTTGACTGAGACTGCGTATCAGTATCAGCAAGGAAAAATGCAAGAGTTTCCAGTTCGCTGTCAGGATCATCTGTAAGTGAGGCTTCAAGACCTGCCGCCTTTTCAGCATAGTAAGAAAGGACTCTTGAAGCGTCCTCAAGGTCAACCTTGCCGCTGAGGTCAACGTCACCCTTTACGCCGATAAGGACTTTAGCAGTTGTATCGCCGTCAGCGTCAGTGATCTGAGTATCGCCGCAGTATACCGGAACGGCTGAAGCAAAGTAGGTGCCGTCCTCAGAAGCCATCAGCTGGCTGGGAGATGTTCCGGCATTGACTGCACCGGTAACGTCCGTATTTTCTGATGTGCCGTCAGTATATGATACGTCGCAGGTATAGGTCTGTCCCATAGCTCCTGCTGTGATCATCTTGTTGTCATGTGCATAGAAGCAGGCATAATCAGCACCGTCCACAGCTGAAAGCTCAGCCTTTTCAACGCCTACAGCAACAGCGGCGGTTCTGTACTGGAGAGGCAGGATACAGGTGTTTTCGTTTTCAAATACGGAGATCCTGCAGAAGCTGTCATCAAAGGTCAGGTTATATATTCCGCAGGGAGAATCGTTCTTGAATCTGATATCGGTTTCAAAAAGCGGGAAGTCATCTGAATTTCCAAGGAAGCTGCAACCGCCGTAAAGGGGATTGTCCAGCCAGCTCACCAGATCGTTCGTATCCGGTATCTTTTCGCCCACTTCAAGCAGCTCCGGCTGATAATAGGGGATAGTTCCGGTCATTGTGGCAATGACGCTGTGAGTGGTGTATATATCTACATATCTGAACGAGTATGTAGCGGAACCGTCTTCGTTTATAGTAAGAGGGCATATGATTTCATGAGCTACATTATCCGGAGCCATGTTGTCGTTTTCGTCTACATAGTATCTTGCAGGAAGCATGAAGCTGATGGTATCGTCACCCTCATAGATGATGTCCTTTCCTGCTACAGGCTCCATGCAGTAGTCACGGATAAGAGTTGTAACAGCGCTGACAGAATATGTACCGTCGCTTACCTTGCCGAAGCAGAAGGGGCGATGTGCTGTAGTGAATTCGCCGCCAAGATAGCTGTATGAAGCTTCGTCATAGGTATACTTAGGATTGTAGCTGTTGCGCATATATACATATCTTGTATCTTCACTTGCGATCTGACACTGTGCGCTCTGAGCCTTAATTCGTTCATCGGTTGTGCCTTTAAGGTACACAGACGCATGGATCGCAGCTTCACCGGACGCAGCTTCTTCAGCAGTGAGTGCATAGCGTTCCAGCTGTATGCTCTGGATATAGTCGCTTGTATCAGCATATTCCTCGGCACCGGCAGATAACGGCATTGTACCGATAACGGACAGCGCAGCCAGAAGTGATATGATACTTACTGTTTTTTTCATAATGTTCCTCCTTATGATAGTTGCAGGAAAATAAATTGTGTAAGATATTCCTTATACATTATAACACGTATCATTCCTTAAATCAACAGTTTCGCACAAATTTCACCCATCTCCCACATAAGAAAAAATGTCAGTGTACGGTATGCGGCCTTATTGACACAAAGCAGCAAATAGCGGGAAAACCTTTCAAAAGAAGTCCTGATTCGCTCTTTTCGAGGATTTCGGAATATGTTATGCTATTATCAGATAAATTCTGAAAGGCGGTTTTTGTATGCTTACAATGAAAAAACACGGCGTTAAGCCGGATAGTACGATAGTCTATATGGAGGTCTACGGAGTGAACAGGGTCATATACCGTGTTACAGCTTCTACGGTACGCAGGAAAGGCAGAAACATATATACATATGGAATTACTCTTGAGGATGTCCGTGCCGGCAGTAAGGAGACTATAGAAAGCTTCTCCGATGATATGGAATATACCATACAGTTTGCCAATTCATTGGTAAGAAAGGGCGTAAGACCGGACGGGCTGTACAACGAGGCGCTGAGACAGCTCAGATGCAGGTCGGGTAAAAATGCCTTTTTTGGTATGTAATGAGAAATTTGAAGAAAAGACTTGCTATTTGCCGGAGAATGTAGTATAATAAATATGATTGTTATATCAATTATATTTTTACGCAAAGGAGATATACATTTATGTATCAGGATATGATGGACAGCATCGGCCTTGTTGGTCAGTATGACCCGGAGGTAAGTGCTATCATGGGACAGGAGCTGGCAAGACAGCGCAGAAATCTGGAGCTTATCGCAAGCGAGAATATCGTTTCTCCCGCAGTTATGGCAGCTATGGGCTCTGCTCTTACAAATAAGTACGCTGAAGGCTACCCGGGTAAGCGTTACTACGGCGGTTGTGAATGTGTTGACGTAGTTGAGCAGCTGGCTATTGAAAGAGCAAAGGAGCTTTTCGGTGCGAAGTATGCAAATGTACAGCCCCACTCAGGTGCACAGGCTAATACAGCTGCTTATTTTGCAGTACTGCAGCCCGGCGATACAGTTCTTGGCATGAGCCTTGCTGACGGCGGTCACCTTACTCACGGTTCACCCGTAAATCTTTCCGGTAAGTATTTCAATTTCGTATCCTATGGTCTGGATGACGAAACAGAGACAATCAACTATGATACAGTGTACAAGCTTGCTGTTAAGGCAAAGCCCCGTCTGATCGTAGCAGGTGCATCTGCTTATCCGAGAGCTATCGACTTCAAGAAGCTTTCTGAGATCGCAAGAGCTGTTGGTGCATTGTTCATGGTAGATATGGCACATATCGCAGGTCTCGTGGCAGCAGGTCTGCATGAGTCTCCTGTACCCTATGCTGATATCGTTACTACAACTACTCACAAGACTCTCAGAGGCCCGAGAGGCGGTCTGATCCTTACTAATAATGAGTATCTTGCAAAGAAGATCAATTCTGCTATTTTCCCCGGCACTCAGGGCGGCCCTCTGATGCACACTATTGCAGCTAAGGCAGTATGCTTCGGTGAAGCTCTGAAGCCTGAGTTCAAGGAATATCAGGCAAGAATTATAGAGAATGCAAAGGCACTTGCAGATGGTCTTGTAAAGAGAGGCTTCAATCTGGTTTCCGGCGGTACAGACAACCACCTGATGCTGGTTGACCTTCGTCCCTTCAGCATCACAGGCAAGGAGCTGGAGAAGCGTCTTGATGATGTATACATCACAGTAAACAAGAACGCTATCCACAACGATCCTGAGAAGCCTTTCGTAACAAGCGGTATCAGAATCGGTACTCCTGCGGTTACTACACGCGGCCTTGGTGTGGAGGAAATGGAGAAGATCGCTGAATACATCTATCTGTGTGCAACAGATTTCGAGAACAGCGCAGACGCGATCCGTGCTGGTGTAACTGAGATCTGCAATAAGTACCCGCTGTACGAATAATTTCTATTTAACCAAGAATATTAAATGTCCGAAGGACACCACTATAGGCTCCCCTTAGTAAGGGGAGCTGTCGGCACGAAGTGACGACTGAGGGGATTGTAAGCTTCACGTTCTTCAATCCCCTCCGTCACGCCTTTGGCGTGCCACCTCCCCTTACTAAG
>JAZNOB010000194.1:0-7372 GCA_045580565.1 Ruminococcus sp. | reverse complement strand
GATTTCCTCATTTATGTACAGTCTGCGTTCTTTCAGATATTGAATCAGCTCCGGCTCTGTGACAGCAGCCACGAAATCCGACCATGACAACGCCTGAATCTCTTTATCAGACAAAGCAAAAGCCACATCACAGATGCGGTTCACAAGCTGTAATGTGGCAATAAAGGTATTCAGTTTCAGAGTTCCTCTGAACAGCCGGAATTCAATGGTGCTGCGGTTGCAGAGATTCACAGCCGAATATCTGCCGTAACGCTGTCTGCATTGTCATTATCTCTGCCGCCGATGTCAATTTCAAGCTCAACACCGAAGAATCGTGAGCCTTTTCCATAGAAAACAGGCTCCGGCTTGTAACTGTATTCATGAATGATGTCGGTTTTCCGGCTGTAGCATTCGGGGCAGTAGAAGCTGCCGTCGTATTCATAAGCATCATCATTGTGGACAATGCGGCCGCAATGCTCGCAGTGAATGTAGTGATTTCCGAAGCAGCTTTCGCAAAGGCAGTGGTATTCGTCAGAATATGCGTCATCATCATACATGAGCATACCGCAGCGTTCGCAGGTGCAACAGTAGTTTGCTGCACATTCAGGGCAGAGTATATCCTCTCCTACTGTGTTGAATTCGTCCTCTTCAACGGCGCATCCGCAGTGGGTGCAATAAAGTTGGTTGCTGGTAGTTTTCATTTCATCCATTTTCAGTTCCTCCTCAAAATGAAATGAGCAGACTGCACATGGCAGCCTGCTCGTGATTTGTATTCGATTAATATTCTTCCGCAAGAAGCATGGTAGAATGGTCTCCATCGTCAATGATATAGACTTTAGCAGTAATGGTATTTTCAATAGTTGTCAGCAGGTGTTCGCACTTGTAAGGCGGCTGCTCCTGCTCATGGGTAATGCGCTGAATTCCGTCACAAACAGAAAGCCGAAAGACCTGTAAATAGTCCTTCGGCTCTGGCATGATATCAACGCAGCTCCACATAAATAATTGAAGTTTCTGAGGAATACTGTTCTGAATCCCTCTTGTGATGTAGCGTTCGTTCTGAAACACGGTTCCTCCTCCTTTTCGCAGATTTGCTACGTACCTATGACCCTATCATTCGACATGACAGAGCTTATCATAGCACTATGATAATATGTAATTGAAGGAGAGGAGATTAACACATAAATCTGAAAATGGCATGAAACAGGTCAGTTTTCGAGATTGTCAAAAGCAAGGTTGATCATCGGTTCATTTTCAGATATCACTGCCGGAATGACTGAATTCTCATCATCCGAGGAATGATTGGGATCATACGACTTTTGTTCCAGATTACAATTGCAGTACAGCAATGTGTCAGATTCCATTTGATGCTGATGGTTTTCCATAGAACCATAAACCAGGCATTCTGCAATTTCCAGCTTCTTCAGAGCGGAAGAAACCTGCTGCCAGTTGTTTCCGGCACAGATTTGTTTTGCGATCAGATCTGCTGCTGTAATTTCCGGCTGGAAGAATACATTCACACCTGACTGAAGGAACATGCTTTTGAATTTCTTTGGAATAGAGAGGAAAGACTGTGTTGCTGTAATCATGGCAAGACCCTTTTCACGTCCTTGGGACAGAACCTTTATTACAGCGGATGCGTCCGACTGAATCATATTCTGAATCTCGTCAATTACTACAAATGTTCTTTTATTGCCGTTGCTTTCCATATAGCTGTACAGATCATTCAGCAGAAATTCAGTTGCTTTTTCATAGGGAAGGTGAAGCTTTTTCATAGAAATGACAGACGCTTTTCCTTGTTTCAGTATCTGTTCCCATGTTTCGCACTTTGAACAGAAGCTCTCAGCAAATTTCAGAACAGCCATCAGCGTTTTGTTTTTGCCGATCATTTCATATGCCTGCTCTTTCCGGTTCATATCAATCTTGTCATTATTATATAACTCATTCAGCACGTCCAGAAGTATATAATAGTTCTTGTTATCCAGATCAAATACAGATGCAAGATTGTCTGTTACACGCTGACAGCATTCCTTCTGTGATTCATCCGGATAGGCATACAATGGATTCACAGGCAGTGTGTTGTGTATATTGGCACATTCTGTCATTCCAGAGTGATGGGAATAGCTTTCTGAAATATCAAATATTACGACGTTTTCGCAGCGAGCACATAGCTTATGAATGTTCTGTACAATAAAGGTGGTTTTACCGTTGCCGGAACGTCCTGTAATGAAGAGATGTGCATTGGGCATGCGTTTATGTGCATAGCTCCATATAATGGGCTGATCATTGATGCCTTTTCCTATAATAATTCCATCATCAGAATGATCCGGTGTGCGAATGCCGGATAACTGCAGGCGATTTTTTGCAGTGAGCCTTTCAAGAAGTTCAGGACTGATGATATCATCATTTACTGCATATACATCCATTCGTATACTTGCATTTCCTGGCGGATGGATAGTTTTCTTTGTGATATAATTCTGATTGACAAAGCCAAGATACCCTTGTTCATTAAGTGCACGTTTGACAAAAAGGGGTTTGGCGGTGCAGAATGAATCAAATAATCCGGATGGAATAAGAAACGTGTGGTTTTCGTGATAAATAACAGCTGCTGAAGAATTGGCGGGCATTTCCTTATTGGATTTCTGATTGAGAAGGAGTCGTACTTTTCCTGCAGAAAGCAGCTCCTCTAATTTGTTACGGAATAGTTTTACAGTGGTGGCATCTGAGGAGTGTTCTGTGCTTTTTGCAAAGAGACTGAGTACGAATCTTTCAAATTCATCAGAGAACGCTTCCTCATTGAATGGAATGACGATATGTGAAATAGTATCCTTCACAGCCATAATGGACGCATATGTGTTTTGTTCTTTTGCTTGTCCAAACTTTGCAGCAGCAATGGAGAGATGCTTTTGATAGTTCTCTGAATATGATGCCATGAAACCAGTTTTGATGTAATCCCGGACATTGCTGATAAATATTCTGTCAAAGGCGATAAAGCTGTTTATGGTTTGAATGGCATCCGGAAGAGACGCATTACTCAGATCCAGTTCAAGATATTCGCTTTGATTCAGCATAGACTGCACTGTGTTTGAAACAATAACACACATATTACGAGCACTGAAGCGGGTATAGCAGTCACTCAGCAGATTGATATTTTCACTGCGGATATGATTTCCATCTATCATTCCATTCAGCAGAAAAACATTATTGGTATAATTCTGGATGCTATTCTGCAATGTACTCATGGGAAGGTTGATGTCATGAATGTATGTGTCCATTCTGTTGAATACTTTCAGATATGCGTTAATAATGGAAAACATGGCAGGATTAATCTTACGGCAGCTCAGCATCAGAATATATGGAAAGTTGAAATCACTTCTTTGTATATTGAGTGACATGAGAAGAGAAAGACATCTCATAACTATAAGAAATGCAGCTTCCACAGAATGAATCTGAAAACAGTTTCTTTTCATTGTCAGTATAAAATTGTAAGCAGAAGGAAGCACTAATCCGCTTGAGGCATTCTGAATGAGAAACGGAACAGACTCAGAAGACAGAAATTCAATTTGCTTTGTGCTTTGATTTATAAAAAATCCTGGATTACGGGAAATGTAAATCAAATTCTTGTGAGCGCATTCGGAAAGTATCTGGTACAGGGCGGGCAGTTTCTGACTGCGATTGGGTGAAGCAACGGAAGCTTTCAGATACATCTGATTCTGCTCCAATATGTTTTTCAGCTTCGACGAAACGAAATCCTTTTTCGGAATCCAGCAGAATTTGTTCTCTGAATTAGCTGCTATGTAAAAATTCTCTTCATTAGTTTCTAATGTAATATTCTTAGCCACATACAACTGTGTGATCGTGTTAAAGTATTCACTTACATTACAGTAGCCAAGTGCGTATGGGTTTTGTTCCATAGGTGACTCCTTTCTTTTGTTATGGTATCGAATACAAATATTATACCATACACAAGCAAAAATGTCCATATATAAATTTGAGAATATGCAATAGATGGCAGTATATAACGAAAAATGCAATATAAAAATAAATACATAGGCATATATGATTGCATTTAAGGTGAAAAAATATTTTTTCATCTAAGAAGCAAAAAACCACCACGAAGCACAGCACTTCGTGGACATTATGCGGAAGGTTAAGATCGAATGCAAAGGCAAACCAAATCGGGAACCATGAACGCAATGGCAGTGGCTCATGATTCCATGTCATACCTGCCGCTCTGCATGGAATGTCCTTCCGCAGATATGACATGGGCGTTTCAAATTACATATATACATAATCATTCTGTCGGTATCTCAATTGTCAGTCATCATGAAAAAGGCAGGTTGTAAAACGTGTAACCTGCAAACCACTTTACTAATATGTTGATATATAATCTAAAATAAATAACCGCAGTCAAAAATGACCTTCCATTAAACTGTATACTAAAATACAGCAGAAAGAAGGTCGGTTTCATGTATGAGATTTCCTTTGATGATAAGATGCAGACCTGTAAACCTACAGGCAAGGTGATTGCAGTAATCAGCAATCGCCTGAAACGTACAGAGTTATCCTATGAAAATTTCCGCACAGCTGTCGGAGAATGGGGCTGTACCTTTTCACCGGCAATATTCAGCGGCAGCAGAAAGACAAAAAACTTCATTCAGCAGCAAATATTTGCGCTGGATTTCGACAGCGGCATTCCGTTTTGTAATGTAAAATCCATTGCCGAGCGATACAGCATCCCCATACTCTTCGCCTACAAAACCTTTTCCTATACGCCGGAGCATGAGAAATTCCGTGTAATATTTGCACTGAGTCAGGTCGTAAAGGATGTTCATACAGCGAAGATCATTACCTGCATCCTCATGAGAATTTTCCAGCACAGCGATAAAGCCTGCAGTGATCCTGCAAGAATGTTTTTCGGCGGAAAAGGTCTGCTTTATGTATCTAAGACGGAAACGAAACTTGATGTTAAGCTCCTGCTTTTTTCTTTTGCAGATTATATGTGCGAATTTTACGGAGAAAAACATTATACTCAGCATCTGCGAAGTTTCTATAAAAACCTGAACGTGCCGGTCAAAGGATGTCTGCCGGTAACGCAAGAACTGGAACATGGGGATTTTTTCACAATCTCCTCATTATATAATGAGGGCAATGTGCATTTTTCCCCGGATCAGTCAGAGATTCCAGACCTTGCGTCCCATAAATCAAGAAGAAAAGTCACACGTAACTTTGATTTTGAGATATTATTCCAGAGATGCAGGCTGTTTCATGATTTCGCAGACGGAAGTGCCTATTATTATTACAACGAGCTTTTCCTGCTTGCTGCGAATCTCTGCAATATTGAGAAAGGCAAGAATGAATTCCTGCGCATCCTGAATTCAGAGCAGAACAAAGACTGGGAGGCATACCACAAGCGAAACTGGAACACCATCCTGAATGCCATCATAAAGGCAGATTACAAGCCGGAATCCTGTACAAGCTGTCCTCATGAAGCAGAGTGCCATCATCAGAAAAATATGATTCTGACAGCAAAGCTGAGAAAAGGTCATGTGCGTATAATACATCAGCCGGATTATGTTTCCTTGGAAGAAGCGGTCAGTCATTTCCGTAATAATTTTATACAGTCAGCGAAAATGCATGATAATGCGATTCACATTCATACAGCACAAACGGGAATCGGCAAGACTCATATTTGCCTGGAATATCTAAGAAATGCGGAGGAGCCATATATATTTGCTGTTCCTACTTATCAGTTGATGCAGGAGATTTACCGGAAAGCAAGGGCAATGGGTATCGAAAATATCATCGCTACACCAGAGCTGCCGGAAGACCTGTCTCCGCTATTACAGGAACAGCTCAGTCACTATTACAAGATCGGCGCAGGAAATCAGGCACTGGAATTCCTGAGAAAAGAGTATCAGAATATGTCGCCGGAATCGCAGGATCATCTGCTGTTGAAGGAGTATTTTTCTCGATTGGAGAAAGCACAAAGCTTTCAGGGGCATATTATTACGACTCACGCAAGACTGCTTGTAATGCAGAAAGGTGTGTTCCGGACTCATAAGCTGATTGTGGATGAGGATATCATCAGACAAGCATACAATACAGATTCTGCGCTTCGAGAAGATATTGAAACGGTTATTCGCAATCGTTTATTTCCACGGAATATAGAGGAATACCTTGAAAAGCTGCTTCAGCATAAGGGCTATTATTACAGTACAAAGCGATTCAGGTTATCAGACACATCGGGAATTCTGGATGGACTCATCGGAATCAGCTCCAACATCCTGGGACTTCTGGAGGCAAGAGCATTGTACTGTAGTGAGGAGAATATTACATTCATACAGGAAAGACCGCTTCCGCATTGTAAGATCATAATACTGTCCGCAACAGCTGATCCTGAAATATACAGAAGTCTCCTGAAAGGCAGGGAAGTTCTGCATTACCCTTGCAAAAAGGCGAAATATCTGGGAAAGGTGGTACAGTACATGGACCACAGCTACAGCCGGTATTGTCTGAATCACACGGAAAATATACTGGACAGGCTGAAAGAACGGACAGCAGAGGATACAGTAATTACATTCAAGGCGTACGAGGAGCAGTTTGACACGAAGTATCATTTTGGGAATACAGAGGGTGTAAACTGTCTGGCAGGAAAGAATTTATCGGTGATCGGTATTCCTAATGTGAGAGATTATGTATATGGACTCTATGGAATGCTTGCCGGTGCGGATGTACAGGATGATGTGATGAGTCAGTATCTGACGGAGCATAATGGTTACGAGTTTTATCTGCATACATACAAGGATCCGCTGCTGCGCCGTTTTCAGCTATGGATGATATCATCTCAGCTGGAACAGGCGGTAGGCCGTGCACGGCTTCTCCGGAATGATTGTACTGTGAAAGTGTTTGCAGGGTTTCCGGTGGAACAGGCGGTGTTTTATGAGATTAAGTAAGACCTATATTGATTTTACAGGAATATATATGGTTTTGCAAACTTCCAGCGGATTGGCTGTATATTACTTGAAATGATTTCCAACATTCCAATAAAATCATATATAACGGAGGTAAATCCTATGCAATACGAAAACACAGAAATTATCACTGTAGAGGAGCTGATGGAGCTTCTGCAGATCGGCAAAAGCACAGCCTATCAGCTTCTGGACAGCGGCGAGATCAAGGCATTCCGCATCGGCAGAAAGTGGAAGATTCCGAAGTCGGCGGTTTATGAGTATATTCGGTTGAAGTCAGGTGGGATGTAATTGTGAGATAAGTCGTACGATTCGTCGTGCGGCTTTTCTTATACTTACTAACATTGTCAAAGATCTATTTAAAGAGTACTAAATTTCCTTGCCTTTTTATAGAATACGTGTTATAATATTACTGAAAATTTTTG
>JAZNOB010000193.1:0-4218 GCA_045580565.1 Ruminococcus sp. | reverse complement strand
TGCTCGCAGTTGTTGTATAGAATATCATAGCCGCCTTTGCCTAAAGAGCTTTCGGCATGGCGAATTATTTCCTCCGCACTTTTCCGGCGTTTCATTTCCTTACGATCAAGCACTGCAGCCTCTGCAAAGCTGCCGTCCAGAAACTCTGCAATAGTCACAGCTCCTACACGTATCTCCTCACGTGGCACAGGCGCAGTGAGAACCGGTCTGCCGAACTCAATTATCCTGTCCTCGCCTGTACATATGCCGTAATGATACATCTGACCCATAGGCACACGCACCATATCACCCGGCTCTATCTCTTTAAGCTCCCACCTCATGATGCCTGCTTTTTTGTGATGTAGTCAGCTACATCACCTACAGTCCTGAAATCCTCCATGCTGACGCCTGTGAACTGAATGGAGAAAAGTGATTCAAGCACAATAACATAATAAAGCATTCCAACAGAGGAAAGTCCAAGGTCTGTTCTCAGGTCAGTTTCAGCAGTAACACTGCATTCGGGCAGCTTGCCGCCCATTACAACCTTGTAAGCCTCTGTAAGCTTCTCTATAATTTCTTCTCTTTTCATATTACATACCCGGACGCTTTATCTTCATACTGGGCGTTCTTTCAAAGTCGCTTGTACGGATAATGACCTTGTTTATCTTCTGATAATCGTAAAGCGCATCATTCACAGCCTTTATACGCTCACGGCAATAGCTTTCAGCGTCCTCTGCTCCTTTCTCCTTTATAACGGACATTCTGGGCAGCACCTCCAGAACCAGATATTCACAGCTGCCGTCCTTTTCTGCATATATAAGCGCATCCTGAATGCACTCCTCTTCACAGAACTTAGCCTCAAGCTCTGCCGGAGATATATTTTCGCCTGTGCTGAGGACGATGACCTCCTTGCAGCGGCCTGTTATGTAGAGTCTGCCCTCATCATCAAAACGTACAAGATCGCCGGTTCTGAAGTAGCCGTCAGTAAATGCCGCAGCAGTTGCCTCAGGGTCGTTGTAATAGCCTGAGAAAACATTCGTGCCCTTTATCCACAGCTCGCCGTCAACTACCTTTATCTCCTGTTCCGGATAGAGATAGCCTACTGATTCAGGATATTCCATAGTCTCAGGATTACCACTGACGAGATTTGCAGATTCTGTAAGACCGTAGCCCGCACAGAGCGTAACGCCAAGCTTTTTGTATTCCTTTGCAAGATACGGTGATACTACTGCTGCACCGCATATTATGGTTTTAAGCTCTCCGCCGAGAATCGCCGGAGACATCATCTTTGTAACACCAAGAGCCATTTCCGCAAGTGCCGGAACCATCACCATGATAGTAGGCTTATATACCGGCATCTCCCTGAACATACCCTTCAGGTCACGGCTGATATAGAGACTGCTGCCAGTGTATAGAGCTGTAAGAAGATTTCTCACCAGACCAAATATATGGGTTAAAGGCAGCACAAGAAAATATCTCTGTGAAAGAACTCCCTCATAGCCGTAAATACCGTTTCTCATGCCCATAGTCAGTGCCTTATGAGAGAGAAGTGCACCCTTGCTCTGACCGGTAGTACCTGCTGTGAATACAATAGCCGCACCGGATTCGGGGGCTGCCTCTGACATCTCAGCATAGCCATCTGTAATGCTGCCGCTGTCAATGAGCTTTAAGTTCTGGTTCATTTTATCTGTAAGCGCAAGCTTCTCTGCTGCATCTGCACCGTGGAGCAGAGCCTTCAGCCCTAACTTCATGGAGCAGCCGAAAAGAGTCTTTTCATCCAGATGGAACGGCAGAAGCACGGCTATAGCACCATAGCTCATAATACCCAGCGCCACTGCTGCAAATTCAAAGGAATTGGGATAAAGCACGCCTACAGTTTCGCCTGCACCTACGCCTGCGTCTGAAAGCGCAGCTCTTATCTCACCTGCACGATGCAGGAGCTGATCAAATGTATATTCCTCGCCGTCAACAATGGCAGTCCTGTCTCCGTAAGCCTTTATCAGCTTCATAAGCTCAGGAATTGTATATACTCTTTCAAGTGTATCAATAACCTCAGGGCTTGTAAACTCAAGCAGAGATCTTCCCTTGATATTATCCATACTGTTTTCTCCTTATTGTTTTTCGTATCTGCAAAGCTCCTGTTCCTTTTCGTAAAGAACACGGTTTAGCTTTTCGATACCCATTATTGATCTGTCCTCTCCGAGAACATCCTCAGGATATACCGGCTCACCTACAATAATTCTTGTACATTTCCATAAGGACTTACGCTTCACCAGTCTCACTGGAAGTACAGGAGCATTATTAAGCAGCGATATCATGGCACATCCCGGTCTGAATGCAGCAGTTTCCTCGCTGCGGCTTATCTTTCCCTCAGGAAAAATACACAACACTCTTCCGTCCTGCAAAACCTCTCCTGCTGCACGTATAGTTTCAACACCTGTATTCTCACGGTTCACCTCAATGCAGTTTATATTCCGGAAAAACCACGCTTTAAACGGAGTCTCGAACATCTTTTCCATAGCGATAAAGAAAATACGTCTCAGCGGAAATACGCAGTGAAGTATTACCGGATCCAGAAACTGCAGGTGATTTGAGGATATTATATAGCCGCCTTTAAGCTTCTTAAAGCTTTCCTTATTCACATAGCGGACAGATGGTCTTATGAACAGAAGTGCACTGGGTGCGCCTGTCCATTTTACTATGTCATAGATAAGAAATTTCAGAGAAAGTATCTTACCCTTTTCCGATTTCCTTTTCAAGTTCATTCTGGAGCTCCATAATCGTATTTCTGAAATGCTCTGTGAGCCTTTCAATATTTTCTTTTTCCGAAAGCTTCGGGTCTGATATATCAGAAGGGTATATCCTTTCACCTATCATAATATGATTGCGTTCCCTGCTGAAATAGCCGCCAGTGGTATATACCGGAATTACCGGCGCACCGGAGAGCAGTGCAATATAAGCCGCACTGGGCTTGAATGGCAGAGGTCTGTTTTCGCCCTTTAAAGGAAGCCTTGACTCAGGGAATATCTCAACCACTCCGCCCTTACCGAGAATATCGCAGGACTTGCTTACAAAGCTGAAGTTGTAGATATCCCTTTCGATTTTTATTCCGCCGAGAGCCTTCAGAAACCAGCCTAACAGCGGATTCTTACCGAACAGCACCTCCGCCATAAGACAGCGGAGATTGCGCATATAAAACGTAAACATCAGCGCCGCAAAATCATACACCGAGGTATGATTTGAGATAACTATGGCTGCGCCCTTTATTTTTCTTCCCTGTGCGCTTTTGTTTTTATAATGGATCTTCGTCCGGAAAACTGCAAGCTGCGGAAGATAAGCTGTAATTTTCACGAACCAGCATACAAATCTGCTCATGCCTCTATCAGCTTCTCTGTATCACTTGTAAGGAATGCAAGACCTGCAATATTCACCGGCATGATCGGGAATATTACTGCAAGTATCACATAGAGAGCCTTGCTGCGGATCTTAACATTCTTTTCCTTTGCGGCAGCACTGAGCTTCTTATGAAGACTCAGCATATAGAATGCGCCAAAGAACGGCACAACTGAACACAGCAGCCACTTTGCCCATGTATGCTTTCCGCCGATAACAGCACGAAGCTTTGACAGGATAACCGCCAGCCAGATAAAACCGAACAATCCGAAGGAAAGTACCCACAGTGCAATATTTACGCCGGAGGACTCACGGTCTCTGAAGTCTCCTTCAACAGCCTTTGTTACGTCTGCGTCAGGATTTATCTTCTTGATCTCATCAGCAACGATCTCTGCTGTGAAATCTCTGGGCATCTTGAATGCTGCAATAAAGCCTATGATACACATTACAGATACAACGACCGGAACGATGAGAAGTCCCAGATTATATACATTCTCAGAAGCCGCACTCAGCTTTTCAGCTGCCTCCTCTGCACTGAGTGCATATGCAACACTGCCTGTAGGCTTGTCGATAAAGAGAAGCTTTATATTCTCATAAACGCCTGCGCTTGCAATAGCGCCGATTACGGTGGTTGCAAGCGCCTGAGCAGCAAAGTACATTGCAGAATGGTTTACACCTGTAGTCTTTTCCTCAACGCTTGCGATCTGTGAGGGAATAACATAGGGAACCATAAAGAATGAGCCGATAGCCCAGCTTGCACAGATACTGCCTGTGCCGGCAATCATGAACTGAACAGTACGGTTTCCTCCGGTCACATAGAGACTCGCAAAATCAAAGCTCAGAATA
>JAZNOB010000192.1:0-17449 GCA_045580565.1 Ruminococcus sp. | reverse complement strand
TCCTTGGCTCACAGAACGACATGGCTACGATCCGACTTCACATGGATAGCGCCGCTGTCATTTCCTCCGGCTATACGTGTCTTGGTCTGGCATGGAACACCCATACTCTCGCATTCCGCAAAGGCAAGGCTGTAAAGCTCTCTGTCGTATATAGTGCTTCTGTCCATAAATGATACGACAGGACCTTCGCCCAATGAGCAGACCTTAGCGTCGCCGTCAGCACCCGTAATATCAGCGGCAGTAGTAGCTTCAAGGACTATTGCGATATCAGGATTCACAGAATACGCCGCCGCCTGTGCGCCTCTGAGTCCGACCTCCTCCTGAACGAGAAAAGCAAATGTCACATCATACGGAAGCTCCATTGCAAGAAGCTCCAGCATTATTGCACAGCCTGCACGGTCGTCAATAGCCTTGCTGCGTATCCTGCTGCTGCCAAGCTCAGTAAACGACGGCAGGAAATGGGCATAATCCCCAAGACTCACAAGTTCCTCTGCCTGAGCCTTATTTTCAGCTCCGATGTCAAGATACAGCTCGCCGAACTCCGGTACAGCCTTCTTCTGGTCAGAGGACAGGAGATGTATAGGCTTTGAGCCGATCACGCCGGAAATATTATTCTCACCCACAACTACTGGTCTGCCTATGACAACAGCTGCGTCTATACCGCCTACAGGAGATATTTTCATAGTACCGTCGTCATTGATATAGGTCACGATAAGACCTACCTCATCCATATGTGCGCTGACCATGAGCTTCTTAGGAGAGGTTTCTTTGCCTTTTTTCTCCACAATGAGACTTCCGAGAGGGTCTGTAGTTATACTGTCCGCAAAAGGCTCTGCTGCCTTTCTGATATACTCACGCACCTGACCTTCATTGCCTGACGCTCCTGACAGGAGACAAAGATTTCTGAGATGTTCTTTAAGCATAGCCGCCTCCCATTATCCAAGCAGCAAGAAGTCTGCCGGTATTTTCTACATCTCTGAGAGAAATGACCTCAGAGGGTGTGTGCATATATCTGAGAGGAATGGAAACTGTGCAGCTCCTTGCACCGCCTGCTGCTACAGAGAAGCGGTCAGCATTCGTACCGGTAGTTCCGTTCATCACTTCAAGCTGATAAGGGATGCTTTCACTTTCGGCAGCTGCAATAAGACTGCCGCTTATTTCCCTTGAAAGCGTCGGGGCAATGCCTATCATTGCACCGCCGCCCATATTGCCGCACTTTACCGGATCGTCACCGTGCGCCTTAGCGAATGTAACATCAACAGCAATGGCTACATCCGGATGAATACTGAAGCCTGCATTTGCGGCACCTGTCTCCCCTGTCTCCTCCTGAGCTGAAAACAGAACGCTCAGTCTGCACGGAAGCTCCTTACCCTGAAGCAGCTCCAGAGCATAGAGTATCGCAGCAGCTCCGCAGCGGTCATCCATAGAGCGTGCTGCGAGCCTGTCGCCATGAAGCTCCATAAAGGGCGTATCAAAGGATATTCTGTCGCCAAGGGATACTATCTCCTGAAGCTCTGATTTAGTGTATCCCGTATCAATAAGCAGCTCGGTCACATCCATGACTTTGCTCTTGCCGCCGCTTAAATGAGGCGGAACAGACGCTATAACGCCGCTGAGTCTTTTCCGTCCGTGAACAGCTACATTCTGTGCAGGCATGATGCGCATATCAAGCCCGCCTACGTTTCCGGCTCTGATAAAGCCTTCATCTGTAATAGCCGTTACAATAAAGCCTACCTGATCAAGATGTGCGTCCAGAAGGACATGGGGCAGGTCGGCTGCCTGAGGATTCACTGTTCCGATAATATTTCCTGTAGGATCGCTGCATACATCAGTGCAGTAACCTCTGAGCATTTCAAGTGCTGCTGCACCTGCATCTGTCTCAGCTCCGGAAACTCCCTCTGCTTCTGACAGCTTTCTCAGTATTTCTGTAAGGTTCATATTAGCTCCTTTACCAGATTCTTATAATGATTGCCTCTTGCCTCGAAATTCGGATAAAGGTCAAAGCTTGCGCAGGCAGGCGACAGTGTAACGATATCGCCGGTCTCAGCAATAGCTTCAGCCTTGGCAACAGCGTCCTCCATGGACTCTGCGTGAATGATAACAGGGCTTCCCTCACTGTAAGCACTGCACTCAGTAACAGCCTTTTCGATCTTGGGAGCAGTAACGCCCATAAGGATCATGACCTTGACCTTTTCGCATACAGTCTCTGCCATAGGCTCAAAGGGTATCTTCTTATCATATCCGCCCATGATGACAATAAGCTTCTGGCAGAATGAATTAAGTCCTGCAAGCACTCTTGTGGGGCTTGTAGCAATACTGTCGTTATACCACTTCACACCCTTGCGTTCACGTACAAATTCGATTCTGTGCTCAACGCCTCCGAAGTTTTCGGCAACACTTGCTATAGTATCCACAGACACCTCGCCCCATACAGCGCTTATTGCAGTGAGATAATTTTCCACATTGTGCATACCCGGCAGACGGATATTATCCTTGTGCACAACCGGTGTGACCTTGCCCTTATCGGTATAGCAGAGCATACCGTCCTCTCTGAGGAATGCGCCTCTTTCCGGAACACTGCGGCGTGAGAATTTCACAAGCGTACCTCTCACCTTAGATGAAAGGGCATTTGTCTCCTCATTGTCAAGGCTGAGAACTGTTCTTGAAAAAGCGTTCTGATGAGCGATAAGGTTCACCTTTGCTTCGATATATTCATCCATAGTGCCATGAACATCAAGATGATTAGGTGTTATATTTGTGATAACAGCAACGTCCGGAGACTGTCTCATTGACAGAAGCTGGAAGCTGGAAAGCTCCACTACGGCAGCGTCGGTTTCCTTTATGCTCTCAATGATGGGCAGAAGCGCTCTGCCAATATTTCCGCCCTTATGCACAGTCTTCCCCTCTGCCATGAGAAATTCAGCTATGACAGAGGTAGTAGTAGTCTTGCCGTCTGAGCCGGTAACCGCATATATCTTACAGGGACAAAGCTCAAAGAAAACCTCCATCTCTGTTGTAACAGCCACACCGGCAGCCCTTGCCTCAGTGAGCTTCGGGTGATTGAAGTACATACCCGGTGAACGGAATATCACGTCAAAGTCGGAAAGTCCGTCAAGATAGCTTTCACCAAGGCGGAACTGTACGCCCTTCTCCTCAAGCTCTGTATATATGCTTCCCAGCTGTTCAGCGGATTTTCTGTCAAGCAGAGTAACAGCTATTCCCTTGCTGAGAAACAGTCTGATTATATCTGTATTGGTTACGCCAACGCCGATAAAGGCGATCTTCTTCTGCTTCATTGCTTCAAAAAAGCGTTCGATTCTATTCATGTTTTTCCTCCTGCTTAGGTTATATACACACAAAAAGGCATCACCGGAACGGGATGCCTTTAGTACAGCTGGGACTGATTATTCAGCTACCGGAATTTCATCCATAGTGAACTGAACTCTGGGGTTGCCGTTTTCGTCGTCCTCAATCATAACAGCCTTTTCGATAGTGATGGGAGATGTAGGAGCAGATATTGCGCCGTCACCGCCAAGTGCTCTCTCAACCTTCAGGAAGGAATCTACAACCTCCATACCCTCAGTTACTTCACCGAATGCTGCATACTCGCCGTCAAGGAAGGAGCAGTCTGCATAGCAGATGAAGAACTGGCTGGACGCACTGTCAGGGTCCATAGAACGAGCCATGGAAACTACGCCTCTCTGGTGGGACAGGTTGTTTACTACACCGTTGGAAGCAAATTCGCCCTTGATAGTATTGGGGCTGCCGCCTGTGCCGTTGCCGTTGGGATCGCCGCCCTGTGCCATGAAGTCGTCGCATACACGGTGGAATGTGAGACCATCGTAGAAGCCGTCTGATACAAGGCTCTCAAAGTTCTCACAGGAAATAGGAGCAACGTCCGGATACAGTGTCATTACAAATGTAGTACCGCCGGAAGCTGTATCATCAGCTGCACCCTCATCCTTCTTATCGGAGCAGCCTGCGAATGTGCCCATCATCATTGTAACTGCCATAGCAGCAGCAAATATTCTTGTATACTTTTTCATAGTCCTGAATTCCTTTCAGAGTTATATTTCAATTATATATTATATCACACTATGCTTTACATTGCAAGTGTTTTTTCAGGTTTTCATTCTGCTGCCGCTGAAATATCACTTGAAGTCACAACAGAAGAGTCAGATACACCGGTATCAGAAGTGCTTACGTCTGTGCCTGCTGCACCTGTATCAACTGAAGCTGCCGTCGTCTCAGGAACGGTAGACGCTGCAGTCGCCGCAGTAGTTTCAGTACTCTTGTATGTTTTGTCGTATTCCACCATTATCTGCACTCTGGGATTGCCGGCAGAATCTGCATCTATCACAGCAGCACCCTTAATAGTCACAGGAGTCTCAGGAACGGATACCTCGCCCATTCTTCCAACGCTTCTGGGAATGCTCAGGAAGCCGTCAACTACCTCCATGCCCTCGGTTACGCTTCCGAAGGCTGCATACTGTCCATCCAGATATGTTATATCGTCATAACAGATAAAGAACTGACTTGTGGCACTGTCATAGTCATCAGCTCTTGCCATGGAAACTGTTCCTCTTATATGAGACAGATTATTCTGAACGCCGTTTTCTGCGAACTCTCCCACAACAGTATTTCCGCTGCCGCCTGTTCCGTCTCCGTTAGGATCGCCGCCCTGAACTACAAAGTTCTCCACAACACGGTGAAAAGTAAGTCCGTTGTAAAAGCCCTCGTCTACAAGCTTCTGGAAATTCTCACAGGTCTTTGGAGCTATATCCGGATAAAGTGTTATTACAAAGCTGTTTTCGCCTACTACTGCACCCTCTAACGAATTGTCCTTATCGCAGCCGGTAAATCCGCTTAAAACAAGCATACTGGCAGCGCAAAGGGCAGCAAGCCTCTGTGATTTCATAGGAATCGTCCTTTCCGTAAGTCATATATCACTATTATATCACATTTATCTAAGAAATGCAAGAATTATTTTCAAGCTTTTCCGGCTTTATGAATGCGCAAAAACAACGGCAGACCTGAGCCTGCCGTTATTATCGTTATAATTTCAGAATACTACCCTGTCATTCTCGATCATTGTTTCAAGGTCAACTGCGATCATCTCGTCAGCACCTACAAGGAAAAGCGTATTGCCGATATACATTGCACGGTTAAGCTGATCCTGTCCGTAGAATATACCTCTCAGCTCGAATGTGTTATCAGTGTAGGAATACAGTGCATAACCGAAATCTGTGTCATTCATATAGGTCTGCTTGTACTCCATCGTGCAGGTAAAGGGTACTGCTATGAGATTCTTCTCAGGTGCAATGAGGAGAGCCTTTCTCTCGGCCTGTGCTGCGGAGGATATCCAGCCCCAATCTGATTTCAGGTCAATATCCGTTGCAACGTCTTCAGGATATATGCAGGCTACATCCAACTCAGCAAGGTTCTCAGGGGCGCTGTTGTCAAACATAACGAGCTTCAGACCATTAAGAGTTCCCCATTCATCACCGTCTACACCGAAGCCAAGAAGCTGTCCCTCGCTCCACTGCTGCATATAGCTGCTGTAGCCGTTTATCTTGTATTCATCCAGCACCACCGGAGCATAGGGGTCAGAAAGGTCGATTGCATAGAGAGGGTCTGTCTGGCGGAATGTGACTACGTATGCAAGGTCACCCTGAAAGCTTGCGGACTTGATATCCTCATTCAGACCAAAGCCATCCACGCAGCCAAGCCTGTTAAGGTCAAGGTCAAAGGTATAGACCGCATTGTCGTCAACTACAGCATTTGCGCCGTTCTCATTAACAAATGCGTAACCCCGCCTTGTAACTGCTGCACGGAACACTCCGTTATACTCACTCATGGAGAACTGGTCATTTATAACGCCTGCAACTGATGCGCTGGCAAGAGGAGTTATGATTCCTCCGTCTATTCCGATACGGGTAAAGTCGGTAGTGCTGTTCACACGTCTGTCCTTCAGCTCCTCAGGTACATCATAGCTGCTGTATCCATGAGAAGCAAGATATATGCTTGAAAGTGAGCAGTACATCTCGCCGGAAAATCCTGCAAGGCTCTTGAAGTCAATGGATTCCCACGGAGTATCGGAAAGGATGTTGAGACTTCCTATATTGGTGAAGGCTGATTCAAGGTCATAGTCTATCTCCATTCCGTCTGCACCTGTGCCTGCAAGGAGAATATCAGAAGGCTCTGCAACGCATTCCTCTGTACCGCAGTAATATGCCGGAATACATTCCTCGTAATTCTCATCCTCGTACTCATCGTACCAGTTATGGCAGGAAATAAGATAAAGCGTACCATCCTCCATCATCCGGACGTCACTGTAGCCGCCGTCCTGAGAGTAGCTTCCCAGAAGCTCCAGTCCGTCATTCTGAGCGAAAATAAGCACATGAGTTCGCCAGAAAATCGGCTCACCTATACCTGTACGTTCATATGCGTCAAGGATAACCGCAAGCCTGCCCTCTTTAAGATACATCGCCTGAACATTGCCGCTTTCAACAGTTTCAGGAAGATAGTCAAGCAGTCTCACTCTGTAGCTGTCAGTGAATACAGTTCCATCTGTCTCTGCCACATTCATGTAGAATCTGCTGTCCATGCTCTGGACTGAGTAGATATATCTGCCGTCCGTGCGTACAATATCAGATTCGAGAACGCCTGCCTCCTGATTATACACCTCGGATATTTCAGCAGAAGCGTCCGCTCCTGTTGTCTGTGTAACAGCCGCAGCTTCTGTTGATTCTTCCACAGCAATTTCTCCGTCTGCTTCTCCTTCAACTGCTTCTTCCACCACAGCTTCACCAAGCCCTGCATTATAGCCGAAATCATCAAATATCCCGTAATAATACTCCTTTTTAGCTTCCTTGGTAAATTCCTTCATATAGTCATATACATCCCTGTAGTTATCAGCGGACATTGTATAGCATCCGGCAACTTCAATTCTGCTGCCTGTAGACGCTTCCTCCAGCTGTCTTGCTGCATATGTACCTGTGCCTATAAGCACTGCCGAAGCTGCTATGCCTGCCGTCCATCTAAGGGCGTTGTGCACGGGCTTTCTTTCCGCAGACTTCTTCCCTTTACTGTCAAGCATAAGCTTCACATTTTCCGGAGAAAGGCTCTCGGGAACTTCCGGTTCACTGAGCACGGCTTTAAGCTTATCCATTCTGTTTTCATTCATAGAAATTCCTCCTCTCATTCCATCAGCTCTGCTCTGAGCTGAGCCTTCATTCTTGTAAGTCTCGATCTTATAGCCGAGGGCTTCATTCCGAACATTACGCCTACCTCATCGCTTGTATAGCCGCCGAGAACGGTAAGGCACAGTATGCTTCTGTCCGTATCGGACAAGGAAGCAATGATCTGTTTAAGTTCCGAAGAAGCATAGGAAAAATCCTCCGTGGGAATATGCTCCTCCACCTCCTGACTGTAGAACGCTTTCTGTTTTTTCTTGATCTTCCTGCTGAGAATAGTGAATATCCAGCTTCTGAAGGCTTCAGGCTTCCTTAGCTTATGTATTGTTTCAAAGGCTTCAAGAGCAGTCTCCGATACAACATCCTCTGCGTCATGGACGCTGCATCTCAGAGAAAAGTAGGCTGTTCTGTAAAGCTCCTTGTAAACCTCGCCGTAAAGCCGTGAAAACGCCGCTGTGTCACCCTTCTGTGCAAGCTGTATGTCACGGATGTATATAGTCATATGTATCACCTCACGATAACGTTATCTGTATATATAGTGTCGCAGGAACTGGAAATTGCTGCATAGTGCGGAAATATTTGTAGGAATGCACAATAGCGTGTCATATCCACTGTGCAGTATACATAAAAAACGGCAAGCCGAAGCCTGCCGTTTGTCTTAGTGTAATTACTTGGAATCGTTCTGACGAATCTCAACACGTCTTATCTTACCGCTTATAGTCTTAGGCAGTTCAGTAACAAACTCAACAACTCTTGGGTACTTATATGGTGCTGTACGTGTCTTTACGTGGTTCTGAACTTCCTTTTTCAGCTCATCAGTGCCTTCAGTGCCCTTTGTGAGAACGATAGTAGCCTTTACGACCTGTCCTCTTACCGGATCCGGTACGCCTGTTATAGCGCATTCAAGAACGTAAGGCAGCTCCATGATAACGCTTTCGATCTCGAACGGTCCGATACGGTAGCCGGAGGACTTGATAACATCGTCAATACGTCCCACATACCAGAGGAAGCCGTCCTCGTCCATAGTAGCCTGATCGCCTGTGTGGTAGTAGTCATCGTACCATACTGACTTGTTCTTCTCATCGTTGTTATAGTATCCCTTGAACAGACCGCAGGGAGCCTTGCCATTCGGTGTATGGATACAGATCTCGCCTGTCTCACCAGCCTTGCACACATTGCCGTCGGGATCAAGAATAGCAACATCATACAGCGGACTTGGCTTGCCCATAGAGCCGAGCTTTGGTGATGTACCAACCAGATTGGAAATGCACATAGTAGTTTCAGTCTGACCGAAGCCTTCCATAATGGTAAGGCCTGTAGCCTTTCTGAACTGCTGGAATACCTCAGGATTCAGAGCCTCACCGGCAGTAGTTGCATACTCGATGGATGAAAGATCGTACTTCGAGAGATCTTCCTTTATAAAGAATCTGTACATCGTAGGAGGCGCACAGAAAGTAGTAATACCGTACTTCTTGAACATAGGAAGGATATCCTCTGAATGGAAGCGGTCAAAGTCATAGGTAAATACCGGAGCTTCACAGAGCCACTGGCCATACAGCTTGCCCCAGAGAGCCTTACCCCAGCCTGTATCGGAAATAGTGAAGTGCAGACCATTGGGGTTTACATTATGCCAGTACTTTGCAGTAGGATAGTGACCGAGGGGATATGTATAAGAATGCTCAACGATGCTGGGATATCCGGTAGTACCGGATGTGAACATCATCAGCATTGTATCGCTGCCGCAGGCAGCCTCCTTGGTGCGGTCGTATACGTCAGAGCAGAGCGCCATCTCACTGTTGAAGCCATGCCAGCCGGAACGCTTTCCGCCTACCATTATCTTTATCATATCAGGATAAGCCTCGGCAGCCTTTTCAGCGTGAACGGAAACATCACCGTCAGCAGTACAGATGATAGCCTTTACACCGGCAGCCTTGTAACGGTATTCGAAGTCATGCTCAACCAGCTGATTGGTGGCAGGAATTGCGATAGCACCAATCTTATGCAGCGCCAGAATAGAAAACCAGAACTGATAATGTCTCCTGAGCACCAGCATAACTCTGTCACCCTTACGGATGCCAAGAGATTCAAAATAATTGGCAGTCATGTTGGAATACTTCTTCATATCAGCAAATGTGAATCGGTGCTCATTCTTTTCGCCGGATACCCAGAGCATAGCGGTTTTATCAGGATTCTTCTCAGCGATTCTGTCAACACAGTCAAATGCAAAGTTAAACTTGTCCTCATCCTTGAAGGATATCTTGGTGAGAACGCCGTTTTCGTCAGTTTCGCAGTCAACGAAATCATCGGCAACAGTTGCGCCTGTATTCTGAGGCTGATAATCCACCTCAACAAGCTCAGCAGGCTTACTGCCGGCTTCAGTGTCAGGCTTCAGAACGATAGCGTATACCTCAGCGTCCTTGCCGTCCATTGCACGGATAGCGTGAGGCTCGCCGCTGTTATAATAAATAGTATCTCCGACGTTCAGGATCTCCACACGGTCACGGATCTGAACCATAAGTCTGCCCTTGATCACAATGTCGATCTCCTGACCCTCATGGCTGGAGAAGGACATCTCACTATTGCCGGTATACGGGATCTTTACCCAGAAAGGCTCAGCGATCTTATTTCGGAAATCAGGAGCAAGGTGATGATATGTAAAGCCGCTTTTTCTTGCAATAGGCAGACCTTCACCCTTGCGTGTAACAGTATACAGTGACAGAACCGGACTGCTTCCCTCAAGAAGATCCTTGATCTCGACACCAAATATATCAGCGCACTTATAAATAAATGTAAATCCGAAATCAGTCTCGCCCTGTTCAAGTGTGCGGTACTGTTCCTCTGTGATCTCAGTCTTGGCCGCCATATCAGCCTCAGTAAGACCGGCAATAGTACGCAGTTCACGTATTCTTGCGGCAACATCTCTCAGCTGTGTTTCCATATTAATCCTTCTTTCCCGCCGAAGCGTATTTTATAATCTGCTTTTAGCAACAAAAAAAGCCCCAAGCATAGCCTCTTTATACTGTGAAGCTTATACTTGAGACGAATATTTCTATCCGCGGTACCACTCAAATTGCGCACAACTGCGCCTCTCAACGGACTCAGACAAGCCCTGTGCCATAACGCAGCACGTACGGAAGCGTCTACTGATCTGCATCTGCACACAGACTTTCGGGCTTCAGCTCAGAAGGGATATATCAGCTTTATACAGCACCGGTTCGCACCACCCACCGGCTCTCTGAGCTGCAAATAAAAACTGACGGTCTTCGTCATAGCCTTTAATCGAAAATAAATTAACGATAAAAATAGTATATCACATATACTTTATCTTGTCAAGAGCTTTCTGAAAAAAAATAAAGTGAGCTGCGCAAATCACAGCTCACCTGTCGGAATCTGTCAGCCTGCGATCATCTCAGCAGATTCCTCTCCGATCGTCAGTGTATAGGTCTTTCCTGATTTCAGCTTCTTGCAGCTAAGAATGATTATCTCGAAAGGAAGCTCAGGAGTCGTCTCTATTATAACATCCCCGTCATCATCCGTAACAGTAACTGTTGTACCTGCCGTCTGCTCTCCTACGCTTACTGCAAGAACACCCTGTTCTGACGAGCTGAAGGTCTGTGCCATCATATGCGAACCGCTTCCGATAAAGGTTCCGCCTGTGATAATGCCTTCCCGGTCGTAGTCCAGAACAGCAGTATCACCGTTTGTAGGCCCGCATACCGTTACATCTCCACCGGAGATTTCCAGAGTACCATTGGAGTCGATACCGTCACCGTAAGCATTCATGTATATATCGCCTCCGGATATGATTATGCTGCCACCTGACGCCGAACCTTGTCCCATCATGCCGCCATGGCCGCCAAACATATCATTTCCGCCGCCCATACCGCCGAATCCGCTTGAATCTGTACCGCCCGCAGCATTGAAGCCATCATCAGAAGCCCTGAGCTTGATTTCTCCGCCTATTATAAGGATATCAAGCCCCTCAAGCCCTTCGTAGCTTTCAGTGATATCAATTGTACCGTCATTTACAGTAAGGGTTTCATTTGCGTGAATACCGTCGTCACCGCTTGTTATTGTAAGATTGCCGCCGTTTATTGTAACTGTGCCGTCAGAATGTACCGAATCATCAGCAGAATCTATGGTAAAAGCGCCGCCGTTCATAAGAATACTGTCTGCCGCCTTCATGCCCTTTGTGCTTACAGAAGTATCGTCAGCCTCAGCCTCCTCAGCGGCTGTCATAGTAAAAGCAGCTGTCTGGCTGACTGCACCATAGCCATGTCTGCCGCCGACCATCATACCGCCGGGGCCGCCGCCCATCATACCTCTGCCGAATCCCTCCGGCGTCTTTTCCTCAGCATTTACGCTTCCGCCTCCGGATACTATATTATATGTGCCATTCTCTATCTGCATATAAGAGCCTGCACTCATTCCGTCACCGGCTGAATTTATGGTATATGTTCCGCTGAGCGCATAGACAAAGCCCAAAGACGCATCCTCGTTATGCTCGGCGTGAATGCCGTCATTTCCGGAGTCGATGTTCATATCAGCATTAGCAAGGCGGATGCTGTTGTTTGCGTTTATGCCATGCGCACCGCATATAATGCTGTACGTTCCGCTTGTTACAGCAATATCGTCCTTTGCGGCGATTCCATGTCCTGCCGGCGAATTTATCGCAAGACTTCCGGAACCGTTGAATGTGATATCCTGCTTGGAGAATACAGCTGCATCAATATTGTTGTCATCGAACGCCTCGAAAACACCGCCGTTCGCAAGGGTGTTCTCCGTTCCGCCAGCAAGAGTCACAAACACCTTATTTGCAGATTTAATATACAGTGGTGCAGATGTACTGCTTGTGATATCTGCACCGTCAAGTACTATCTGAGGCTTGGCAGTCTCATCAGTGTCAACTACGAGCATACCATCATCAAGAGTACCTGTAACGATATACGTTCCTTCGCCTGTTATAGTGATCACATTTCCTGATATATCCACAGCATCTGAATCGCTTACCGCAGTATCACCGCTGAGAGTTATATGATATGTGGAGGACTCATCGTAGCCCACCTCATAATCCCTGTTTGTGAACATCTCAGAAGCGGCTGATGCAAATTCCGGCTCTGCTGCTTCAGAGGTCTCCTGAGTACTGTCGGCATACGCCTGAGTCTCATTACGCCTTGTCTCCTGAACAGCTGAGCTTTCTTCTGTTATAGAAGCTGTTCCGGCACATCCTGTAAGGCACACGGTCATACCCATAGCAGCCGATAATATACGCATTTTCATCTGTATCACCTTTCCTGTGACAATATAGTTTATCCCTTATCAGCTTAAATTATAAAACCGGAAACTTAACTCAACATTAAAATCACATGACTTTCACCGGCTATACAAATTATTTTCAGGTTTTTAATTTCATTAAATGTACAGCTGATATAATTCATGCTATAATGTATATGACAAGCACTTAACAGATAACGGGAGGATGGCTTTATGCGCATTTTACTTGCCGAGGATGAAAAGGCTCTTGCAAGAGCTCTTGTGAAAATATTCGAAAAGAACAACTATTCCGCTGACGCTGTACATAACGGAACGGATGCTCTTGCTTATATTGAAGCAGGAAATTACGACGCCGCTGTACTGGATATAATGATGCCGGGAATGGACGGTATATCCGTACTGAAGGAGGTCAGAGCGCAGGGCAATATGATACCCATACTGCTGCTTACTGCAAGAGATGATACTGCTGACAAGATACTCGGTCTTGACAGCGGCGCAAATGATTATCTCACCAAGCCCTTTGACTCACGTGAGCTTCTTGCACGTATCCGTGCAATTACAAGAAGTCACTCGTCCTATGACTCCACCCTCACAATGGGCAATATTTCCCTTGACAGGGCGTGCTTTGAGCTTTCATCACCATCCGGCAGCATGAAGCTTGCCAATAAGGAATATCAGATGATGGAGATGTTCATGTCAAATCCCCATCACCTTATATCTGCTGAAAAGTTCATGGAAAAGATATGGGGCTTTGATACTGACGCCGAGATCAATGTTGTCTGGATCTACATATCCTACCTGCGTAAAAAGCTTGCCTCACTCGGTGCGGATATACAGATAAAGACCTCACGCAACGCCGGATACTCTCTGGAGGAGATCAATGATAAAAAAGCTTAAACTAAGGTTTGTCATTCTTTCCATGACCACTCTGTTCGTGCTGCTTTCCGTTATCGTCACCGGAATGAATGCCATAAGCTACAACACCATAGCTGATGAAGCAGATGGGATAGTTTCGATCATTTCTGAAAACAATGGCAGATTTCCCGAACCTGAAAGAAAAGAAGACAGACCTGTTCCAGAGCATATGTCTCCTGAGATACCCTATGAATCACGATATTTCTGGGTGCTGATAAACCCTGACGGCAATATCGTTCAGGTCGAAACAAGCAGGATCGCTTCAGTAGATACTGCTGACGCCATAGAGTTCGCCGAAGCTGCACAGAAAAAAGGGAAAACAAGCGGATTTATTGAGAATTACAGATACCACGTTTTCAATGAGCAGGAAAACATCCGCATATCTTTCCTCGACTGCCGCCGTGATCTTGAAAGCTTCAGAAGCTTTACAGCTGCAAGCGTGGGGATGTCACTTATCGGCTATGTGATAGTATTCTTCGTAATACTCTTCTTTTCCGGCAGGATAGTCCGTCCCGTGGCTGAAAGCTACAGTAAGCAGAAGCGGTTCATCACTGACGCAGGTCACGAAATTAAAACGCCTCTTACCATTATAAGTGCAAACGCCGATGTGCTTGAAATGGAGATAGGTGAAAACGAATGTATTACTGACATTCAGCAGCAGACGAGAAAGCTCACAGACCTTACCAGCGAGCTTATATATCTTGCACGTATGGATGAGTCATGGGACGAAGCCGGCACAACGGATATAAACGCCTCTCTTATAGCCGAATCAGTGATCCACTCCTTCAAGGCTCCCGCTCAGATGAAGAAGAGCGAATTTTTCTGTAACATACAGCCTGAGCTTATAATGCGGGGCGAACAGAAGGCGATCGAACAGCTGATCGTTATTCTTATCGACAATGCCCTTAAATATTCACCGGAAAAGGGCATCATAACCGTGGACTTCCGCAGAGAGGGCAGACTGCTCAGTCTTCATATTGTGAACGCCGCAGACAGCCCAATTGACAGATCAGAGCTTGATCATATATTCGACAGATTCTACCGTCCTGATCTTTCAAGAAACGCAGAAACCGGCGGACATGGAATCGGTCTTTCCGTTGCAAAGGCAATAGTTACCGCCCATAAGGGCAGAATACAGGCATGGACGCCTGACCAGAAGGCGTTCCATATCACTGTAACTCTCCCTGCATCTTCATAAACACAAACGCCTCATCCGCAGCAGGATGGGGCGTTTTTCTATTATATATTGTCCTTTATGATCACTATAGGAATAGGCGGACAGTTTGGTCTGTTTACAAATGGCATCTCTATGACAGTATACTGTCTGTTGTCGAGAGTAGGGAGATATTCCAGCAGAGCGTCACGCTCCTCAAATCCTGTTTCCCTGCCATAATATATTATAAGCGTCATGACGCCGCCGTTTTTCAGAAGCCTGAGTCCCTTTTCAATGGCAGCGATACTGGTTTCCTTATGGGTGAATATATTATGATCGCCCTTTGGAAGCCATCCGAAATTGAAAGTTATCAGGGACACGCTTTCCTCATCGGCATACTTATCCATCTCGCTGTGACTTGCAAGGACCACCTCGGCACGATGGGACATTCCGTTCTCCTCAAGAAGAGCCTTTGTGCTGTCAACAGCATCCTGCTGAATGTCAAAAGCTATAACACGTCCGCTGTCGCCTGCAAGCCTGCACAGATGAAGCGTATCATTTCCTCTGCCTGCTGTAGCGTCAATACAGATATCACCCTCACTGACCTTCTCATCTATAACTCTGTTTATTATGTCAAGTGCACTGAATGAATTCATTCGTTTCATAAATGATGCTCCTATCCCGCTTGATTACTCCAGATATTATAGCATGAAGGAACTCCTTAGTCAAGTCCTGCGTTTATAAGTGATACAGCATTCTTCCCTTATTTCAGAATTTTTCCTGCGGCACCATCTTACCACCGGAGGCGGAGCAGGTATGATACAACTACAGCATTCACCGAAAGGAGCATATTTGACCGCACCATAGGAGGAGATCTTCCTTTCGTATTGTCCGGTCTTGATCTTCTCTATGTAAAACTCCCTGGCGCCATAAATCCTGTTGTAATACCTGTCAGTTATAATGCCGGTTTTGTATGAGATATATGAAGCAAAAGCTTCCTCCGCTTCCTCAATGGAATGATACACGATATCCTCCACAAGATAAGGTGCGTCTGAAAAGCCCTCTGTACAGCCAGGTTCAGCAGGCACAAATCCAGGTATTTCACACATCTCAGTCATCATTATTCTATACCCGTATCCCATAAGATCTCCCCCTGTCATCCTGAAATCTGCCATAAGCAGCATATATAATTATATCACAGCATCTGAAGATGCACAATGACAGAAGCTGTCTATATGCACATTGACCATCTGAATTCACAGCAGCGGCGGTTAATTATCTATAATAAAAATCCCTATAATAATTCTTTTTTCGGAATTTTATGATTCGTATTGACTTTTACGGCAGTATACTTTATAATGATATGGAAATTCTTTATTTCATTGAATTATCACAAACCGCTTCTGCGGCAGCTTAATATTGAGAGGAATTTGTGCAATGGAGAATATTGTAAGCCTGAAAAACCTTGTGGTTGAATTTGAGGATGGAGAAAGGATCCTTAAAGACATCAGCCTTGATATCAAGGATAAGGAATTTGTTACGTTTCTTGGCCCGTCCGGATGCGGCAAGACTACAACTCTGCGAATTATCGCAGGATTTTTAGAGCCCACAAGCGGTGATGTGTTTTTTGACGGCAAACGAATCAACGGCGTTCCGCCCCATAAACGTAATGTAAATACTGTTTTTCAGCGTTATGCGCTGTTTCCGCATCTTAATGTATATGAAAACATCGCATTCGGTCTGCGTATAAAGAAGATGCCTGAAAAGGAGATCGTCCGCAGAGTCGGCGAAATGCTGGAGCTGGTAAACCTGAAAGGCTATGAAAAGCGTTCTGTTCAGCGTCTTTCCGGCGGTCAGCAGCAGCGTGTTGCTATTGCAAGAGCGCTTGTAAATCATCCTAAGGTACTGCTTCTGGACGAGCCGCTGGGTGCGCTTGACCTCAAGCTCCGTAAGGAGATGCAGACAGAGCTCCGCAAGATCCAGCAGGCTCTGGAGCTTACCTTTGTATATGTTACCCACGATCAGGAGGAGGCTCTTACAATGTCTGATACTGTTGTTGTCATGAACAACGGCATGATTCAGCAGATCGGCTCTCCCACAAATATCTACAACGAGCCTGTAAACGCCTTTGTTGCTGACTTTATCGGTGAAAGCAATATCATCAACGGCTGTATGCCTGAGGGCTGTGTTGTTGTATTCACCGGCAAACGCTTCAAATGCGTGGATAAGGGCTTCAGTCCCAACGAAACTGTCGATGTAGTTATCCGCCCTGAGGATGTTAAGGTCATCCCTGCGGACAGAGCAAAGCTTACCGGTATCGTTGAATCTGTGGTATTCAAGGGCGTGCACTACGAGATGGTCGTTGACGGCGTTGACCATAAGTGGATGATTCATTCCACAAAGGCTGAGCCTGTAGGCGCAATGATCGGCATGGACTTCGACCCGTTTGATATCCACATCATGAAGAAATCGGAGGAATAAGAATATGCACAAGCTTAAAGTTCTTTCTCTTCCATATCTTGTATGGATGGTCATATTCATCCTTGTACCTATCATCATGATAGCATTCTTTGCATTCACAAATGACGAGGGTGCACTTACTATCGAGAACATCTCAAACGTAGGACAGTATGCGAATATATTTGTGCGCTCCATCTGGCTGGCGCTTATTGCAACTGCTATATGCCTGGTGCTGGCATATCCTCTGGCGTATATTCTTTCCCGTATGGAAAAGCACAAGCAGGGCACTATGCTCATGCTGGTGATGCTGCCTATGTGGATGAACTTCCTGCTGAGAACATATGCGTGGATGACTCTGCTGGGAAACAACGGTCTTATCAACAATCTGCTGGAAATGGTGGGAATAGGTCCTCTGAAGCTCATCAACACCTCAGGAGCAGTAGTCCTCGGT
>JAZNOB010000191.1:0-9265 GCA_045580565.1 Ruminococcus sp. | reverse complement strand
TAAATAGGTTTTTCGACAGACTGAAGCGGTACCTTTGACAGGTACCGCTAAATTTTTATCAATTCGCCATAGCTCTATATAGTCCGGCATAAATGCCGCCCTTTGCAAGAAGCTCCTCGTGAGTTCCCTGCTCCGCAATGTTGCCTTTATCCATTACAAGGATAAGGTCGGCATTCTGTATTGTAGAAAGGCGGTGTGCTACGATAAAGCTTGTCCTTCCCTCCATAAGCTTTGCAAATGCAGCCTGTACCCTCATCTCGGTTCGTGTATCTATAGAGGATGTAGCCTCATCCAAAATAAGCACAGGCGGCGGTGCAAGCATAAGCCTTGCTATACAAAGAAGCTGCTTCTGTCCCTCTGAAAGGTCGCCGCTGTCTATGACTGTATCATAACCCTTGGGAAGTCTGCTTATAAATCCGTGGGCATATGCAGCCTTTGCAGCTGCTGTCACCTCTTCATCAGTTGCATCAGGCTTTGCCATGACGATATTCTCACGGACAGTTCCGCTTCTGAGCCACGTTTCCTGAAGAACCATTCCTATGCGCTCTCTCAGGGCTTCACGTGTAATATCACGTACATCTGTGCCGCCCATGTATATACCGCCGCCCTGCACATCATAGAACCTCATAAGCAGATTTATAAGGGTGGTCTTTCCGCAGCCGGTCTTGCCTACAATAGCCACACGCTGACCCGGCTTTACGTTAAAGCAGCAGTCAGTAATGAGAGGTATGTCCTTTTTGTAGGAAAAGCTTATATTATCAAACTCTATATCTCCGTCAGATACAGCTGCAAGAGCGTCTGCCCTATCTGGATGCTCAGACTCTGCTTCAATAAGCTCAAGAACACGTCCGGCACAGGCAAGAGCGTTCTGAAGCTCTGCTATTACACCGGATATCTCGTTGAATGGCTTTGTGTACTGGTTTGCATAGCTTAAAAAGCACGAAAGTCCGCCTACTGTAATCGTTCCTGATACTGCCGCTAATGCACCTGTAAGGGCTACGGCTGCATATACAAGAGCATTTACAAACCGTGTTACCGGATTTGTAAGAGATGAGAAAAATGTGGCTTTAAGTGAACAGCTTTCAAGTCTGCCGTTTATCTCATCAAATTCAGCCAGTATCTCATCCTCCTGACCAAACGCCTGAAGAACACGCTGTCCGCCTACGGACTCATTGATAAGAGCAGTCTGCTCACCTCTTGTTTCAGACTGCTGGCGGAACATATTGTAGGTACGCTTTGCAATGAAGCTTGCAGCAACAAGAGAAAGGGGCGTCATTATCACTACTACCAGAGTTATCCAGCCATTGATAAACAGCATAAACAGCAGTGTTCCTATGATAGTGAGCACACCGGTGAACAGCTGAGTAAAACCAAGAAGCAGACCTTCAGAGAGAACATCTACATCCGCTATGATACGGCTTACAGTTTCGCCGGCAGGATGAGTGTCAAGATAATCAAAGGGCAGCTTCTGTACTCTGCAGAATGCGTCCTTTCTCATATCACGGACTACCTCGCAGGCGATCTTGTTGTTGATTATGTTCATCACCCACTGGGCAAGTGAGGTTATGCCCACAGATATTCCGACCGTAAGAAGTATCCTTGATATAGCTCCAAAGGCAACATTGCCCGGCTCTATTATATTGTCGATAGCCTCGCCCACAAGAATGGGGACATAGAGCGTAAGCGCAACTGCAACCACTGCCATAACCAGTGTGAGCACCAGCCATATACGGTATCTCGAAATGTAGCGCAGAACCTTGCCAAGAGTTCTGAGCTGTGAGTTTTCCTTAGTTTTCATTGCACTTCACCTCCTCCGGATGCTGTGAGTAGAAGATCTCCTGATATACTGTACAGCCTTCAAGCAGCTCTTTGTGCGTTCCCGCCCCAGCAAGCCTGCCCTCATCAAGAACGAGTATCCTGTCCGCATCCTGAATGGACGCTGTTCGCTGTGATACAATAAATACAGTAGGCTTATAAGACAGCTGACGCAGTGCGCTTCTAAGAGCTGCTTCAGTACCGTAGTCAAGAGCTGAAGCACTGTCGTCCAGTATAAGAATATCAGGCTTTCTTACAAGGGCACGTGCTATGCAGAGTCTCTGCTTCTGTCCGCCGGAAAGATTTCTTCCGCCCTCTGTTATTTTCTCGTCAAGACCATTTGCCTTGGACTTTACCACATCAAGAGCCTGTGCGTCACGGAGAGCCTCATAAAGCTCCTCGTCAGACGCACCGGACTTTCCCCAGAGAAGATTCTTTCGTATGCTTCCTGTCATCAGCTGAGCCTTCTGCGGAACTATTCCGAAGCAGTCACGTAGCTGAGCCTTCGGGTAGCTGCGATTATCGTTTCCGCCAACAAGGATGCTTCCCTTTTCTGCGTCATAGAATCTGGGGATAAGATTTACAAGAGTTGACTTGCCGGAGCCTGTACTGCCGATGATTCCAATAATATCGCCCTTTTCCGCAGTAAATGAAATATCATAAAGCGACGGCAGCTGTGCGCCCTCGTAAGTAAAGGTTACGTCATCAAATACAACTCGTCCTCTGTCTGTAACAGATACAGTATTGTCGTCAGAGGGGAATTTCTGAGAAGGCTCTGTTTCAAGGACCGCCTGTATTCTGTTGCCGCAGGCTGCTGTTTTTGTGAGAGTTATTATGAGATTCGCAAGCTTTATAAGCTCCACAAGAATCTGCGACATATAGTTGTAAAGAGCCACAACTGCGCCCTGTGTGAGAAGTCCGGCTTCAACACGAAGCGCTCCTGTCCATATGAGAGCTATAACTGCAAGGTTAATAACTGCATATGTCAGCGGATTCATAAGGGCAGATACTTTTCCTACTGTTTTCTGAGCTGATGTAAGAGCGTCAGCTTCTGCCGCAAAACGCTGGGATTCGGCAGTCTCCTGTCTGAACGCACGTATAACACGGACGCCTCCGAGGTTTTCACGTGTAGTATTCATTACACGGTCAAGGTGACTCTGTACACGCTTGAACATTGGAATGGTAACAAGCATGATGCCGAATACTATCACTGAAAGCACCGGTATGGTCACCGCAAAAACAAGTGCGCCCTTTACATCAACAGTAAACGCCATTATCATTGCACCGAACACTATAAACGGCGAACGGAGCAGCAGACGTATTGCCAGATTTGTTCCTGTCTGTATCTGGTTGATATCGCTGGTCATACGTGTGATAAGGGTACTGCTGCCGATTCGGTCGATGTCTGCGTAGGACAGCTGCTGCACGTGGGAAAACAGAGCGTGCCTTATCTTCGCCGCAAATCCGGCTGATGCCTTTGCCGCAAAATACTGTGCAAACAGCGTATTGGTAAGACCTATTGCACCCAATGCCGCCATAAGCAGACACATCTTCACAATATACGGCTTATCGCCTCCGTCAATACCCGTATCAATTATAGCCGCAACCACAAGCGGCACGAAAAGCTCGAAGATCGCTTCAAGCATTTTGAATAATGGTCCCAGAATACACTCCTTCTTATAGGAGCTGAGATAACAGAAAAGCTTTTTCATTACATCCTCCATTTATCGCAGAATAGCATATTATTACTATTATAGCATATTATTTCTCCCAATAAAAGCCCCTGCGAAAAAATTTCAGAAAAAGCAGCGATACGCAATTTGTGCATCATGTACACTTCTTTCTCCATTTTGTAGAGCACAAGGAATATCTTAACGGTATATTCATTGACACCGGCTGAGAATAGTGATATACTATCTTATATAGAGAGAATAGCTTTTTAAAGCGATATATAATAAGGGTTTTTGTGAGGAAAAACATGGAGGAAAAATTATGAAAACAATAATCTCAAAGTGGCTTGCGGTATGCACAGCCATAGCACTGTGTATAGCCGGTCTGCCGGCTGCTTCAGTGGTAACTGCAGAAGGCGCTCATCCTGAGTATTCATTTTATTTTGCATCAGGCGAAGAACGTGCAGATACCATAACCATTTCAGCATCAATGCTTGAAAACGGCGATTACACCATTCCGGTAAGTGCGTATATGGTTTCTGAACCGTGGATCGATCCTTATATCGAATACTGTCTGTATCAATATGAATCATCCGACTGGGACGCTGTAAGATTTACAAATCCTATCAAATATACAAAAACATCTTCTGAAGCAAAAGAATACACCTACAGCGGCGGAACATTTACAAGTAAGCTGCCTGTTCACGCTCTTGCTTCCATTGTTTATAAGCGTGGCGAATATGTATATTCAACTGCCAACTGCAAGAGCATTACTACAGATGTAGTATATGACCCGATCTTCGGTAACGAGATCTATTCAGACGGAAACGGCGGAGCTTATTTCGACGCCAACTTCTATGCCTCTGAGGAGGACAAGCTGAACAAGCTTATGACAAATGCAAGGATCACTCCTGAGATCACGGTAAATTCCGACGGCTCCGCAAGCTTCACTTACGAATACATCAGACAGGACTACTATACTGTAGATACAGCAACAGGTACTATCCCCTTCTACGACCCTGACCTTCCGGCAGATACTGCATATCCCGGCAAATGCAACATCATAACATGGCAGGATTCATCCTTCGAAGGCACTGCGTTTCTTGGCGCATCAGATGAATTTCCGGTGTTTACCTTCGACGCTGTTGTACAGCAGGGAACTCCTGTGGGAACATACACCGTCGGAATATCTGATGAAACATATATAAACAAGGAAACATGGAATCCGGCAGAATCAAAGGTGCTCACTATTATTGTAACAGACGAAGAAGTCACTACAACTACGACAACCACCACAACAACTACTACAACGACTACCACAACTACAACTACTGAACCGACAACAACTACCACTACTACAACCACTACCACTCCTGAACCTACTACCACCACTACTACAACCACTACTACAACCACTACGACTACCACTACTACAACCACTACTACAACTAAAACTCCTGAGCCGACTACTACTACGACCACCACTACTACGATCGTTACGCTGACAAGTGCTCTTGATCCTCCATATCTTTCAAAGACAAATGCTGCTCTTTATGTGGGAATGCCGCTTCAGCTGTATGTTTACAATGCCGAAGGCGAAAGCTATAACTGGCAGGTGAATAACGAGGAGGTAGCTTCTGTATCTGAGGATGGTCTTGTAACTGCAAAGTCTGAGGGAACCTGCAGGGTATATACGATCGTCAGAGGAAAGATCCTTTTCTGCAACATAACTGTAATTGAAGGCATATGCGGTGATGTGAATATGAGCGGGGATGTCTCTCTGGTAGACGCTGTATTTCTGAGCAAATATCTTGCCGGTATCCTGAAGCTAAACACTGCCGCTCTGCATAATGCTGACTGCTGCGACGATGAATCGATCAACAATGACGATCTTATTTCACTTCTGAGATATCTTGTTGAAATCGCAGACTCTCTCCCCTATGAGGTATAATACTAATGGAAATTGAAATCAGACCATATCAGAAAAAAGATATACCATCCATGATGCGAATATGGAATGAAACTGTTGAGGAAGGCGCATCCCTTCCTCAGCTGAGCACTCTCACCGAAAAACAGGCCGCTGAATTCTTCAGAGATCAGACCTGTACCTGTATTGCAGCGGACAAATCAACCGGTGTTGTTGTAGGACTGTATATACTGCACCCAAATTCTGTAGGTCGCTGTAGTCATATAGCCAATGCCAGCTATGTAGTCTGGTCGGTTATGCGCCACAAGGGCATCGGCAGGCAGCTGGTTACACACTCACTCAGACAGACGAAAAAATCCGGCTTCCGTATAATGCAGTTCAACGCAGTTGTAAGCACTAACACACCTGCAAGGAAGCTCTATGATTCACTGGGCTTCAAGGAAATCGGCGTCCTGCCTGAAGGCTTTCTCACTGATTCAGGCGAATATCTTGACATCGTGCTCTACTATCACGATCTTTCGGGAATTGAATAACACAAAAAGGCTGATGCAGTTTGACTCTGCATCAGCCTTAGTTTTTTGAATTAAGTTAATCTGAATATCCAAGAGAAATATAGCTTTCATCTTCAAGGAGAATATACAGGCTGCCTTCCTGTGCCTGAAGCTGAATGATAGGGTTATCCTCCGGAATAAGTGTTTCCAGAGCATCAAGCTTCTCCTGAACAGCAGGATCAGAGGCATATACATAGCTGTCCTTTGTTACAGCAAACAGCACCGGTACACCGCTTGCACGCTTCTCCCATACAAGCTCCCTCACGCCTATCCACGATGACACCTCACGGTATCTGTCTTCATAGTTCAGCGTTGACGGTGAGAATATGTCATAGCCCACAGTTCCGCTTTTCGTTACGCCGAAAAGCACTGCGCCTTCAGGGTCGCTGTAGAGCGCTGTAACATCACGCCATGTGCTGAAATCGGATTCATAGGGTGTTATATTCATGGAAAAGCTTGCGCCGCCCTGAGTCTCCTCAGGTACAACTGCAACCGGCTCATCAGCAAGACTTATTACCTTGCCGCTTTCATCAAGCATGAACGCCCTTGCGCCGGCAACACAGAATTGTTTTTCTTTGCTCTCAGATGCAGCGTCTGTTCCGTCAGTCACAACATCATCCGGCTCAATGTTATTATTATCAGCAACAAGTTCTCCATTCACATATTCTTCAGGAGCCTTGTCCTTGGTAAGCCATGCCGACAATACAAACAGTCCGACCAGCAGCAGCAGAACCAGCAGAGCGATTGCCGCCATGACACGGCTTGGTGAAACTGCACCCTTTGCACGCTTCTTCTTTTCAGGTTCAGCAGCACTCATATCGAAATCATAGTAGTAATTTGCGCTGACCATTCGTGTACCGAGAGTCTCAGTGGTGATACCGAGATTTACAGCCTCACGGCAGCCCATAACCAGCTGCGCCTCACGTGCCATTATTGCACGTATCTTCTTGTCGCAGAACGCAAGATACTCTCTTGCCTCCTCGTTTTCACGTATATCAATAAGCAGCTTCTTGATATGCTTCCAGTCATCTATAGTCTCAGCAAGCTTTCCACGCTCAGTCGCCTGAAAAAGAATACCTTTGACCTTGTACTCCTGAAGACGTTCCAGCAGCATATCATTGCCGTACTTCTGAACAAGCTGATAGTTGTCTGATTCCTCAAGACTTGCACCTGCACGTGAAAGCTCACTTTCACGATGGACCTGAAGCTCTGCCATCATCTTGCCGAAATATGCAAGCCCATTCTCAGGCTCATCAGCAAGAACATGGTCAAACTGAGCGTCAGCAGCGTCCCACGCACCGTCCTCCAGCAGCAGAAATCCCTTGTTAAGAGGCGATTCGTTGCTTTCATTCTGCTTTTCACGTTCTGCCAGCAGTGCAAGACGGGCTTCCTCAAGAAGTCTGCCGTCATTTTCAAAGATATCCCACTGAGCCGGACTTGCAAAATGCAGAGCCTTCTGGAAATCCTCGTTTTCCTGTACGCTGACATCTCCGGTCTCACCGCAGATAAGTCTGTAGGTATCTTCTTCTGAATAATATGCTGCCTTATATGTAATTAGAACGCTGTTCCAATAAAGCGCAGGGTCTGCACCATTCTGCTGCAGCAGAACATAAAGCAGTGCCTCTGCCTGTTCATAATCTCCGCTTTGCCTGAGCCGGACAAGCTCCGCAAACTGTACAGTATATTCATCGTCCTGCTGCACAGGCAGTACGCCCGCAGCACCGCATACACCGCACACAGCTGTTTCTGCCGCATCACTATATTCCAGCGTTCCGCCGCATACCTTACACCAGAATTTTGCCATAATATTACTCCAGTACAGACAGCCTGAAAGCTGCCTAATTAATAGTAAAAATTCATCCGCTTATACAGCGTCACACTACTATTATACCCTTTTTTTCCTTACAGGTCAAGCATTATCAGCTACTTTGTTTTACAGCATCATTTTTTTGAACAATACGTAAAATCGGGACTGCTATTTTCAGCCATATTGACTACCGGCTGATGATGCAGATTTATGTAACCGATAAGCCGACTATGTAAAAATTCATAGTTTAGTATCAAATACAAACTTTCATGAACTGACCAATCCATGTTATAATTAAATGATTATTGTTTCAGAAAGGAATGACCTATGAACATATTCAAGCTTTTATGTGCTGCTGCTGTTTCCGCAGCTCTGCTGACCGGATGCGGCGAAAGTGCTTCCCAACCAGAAAGCTCAGATCCATCCTGCAGCGACACTCAGAGCTCATCAGCTGACATCACTGCTGAAACAAATGCGCCTGCTGCTTCTGAGCCGGTTTTAACTACCGAAGCGCCGCTTATAACTGTAAATGTTCTGCCGGACAGCTGGCAGATAGATGTCCCTGCTCTGCTTCAGGAACCGGAGCTGCCTACAGGCTGTGAGATAACGTCTCTAACCTGCCTGCTGAACTATCTTGGCTTCCCTGTGGACAAGGAGGTCATGGTGGACACCTACCTTGACTACGAGCCTGTAAACGGCACAGACTATACATTCTTTGAAAAGTATGTGGGAAATCCACGTGCTGCCGGATACGGATGCTATTCTCCTGTTATCGTAAAAGCTGCTACAGATTTCCTTGCCGACCAGAACAGCAGCCTTGAAGCTGTAAACCTTTCAGGCAGCACCAAAGAGGAGCTAATGCTCGTTATTGCAAGCGGACATCCTATCGTTATATGGAACACTCTGGAGGCAAGCGATGTATCTGAGGTTCTTGTGTGGACAACTCCCGACGGTACTGATGTATACTGGTGCAAGCTGGAGCACTGTATGCTCCTTACCGGATATGACCTTAACGCAAATACTGTAACTGTCTGCGACCCGATGGTGGGAGTGGTGTCCTATGACCTGACTCAGTTCTTCAAGGTGTACGACGATATGTACCAGCAGGCAATGACTATATATTAAAAAGAGGTAATGAAATGAAGCTGCTTACTTATATCTATGAAAACAAAGAGACTCTGGGTGTACTTGACCCAAACGAGACAGGCGTGATCCCGCTGGAGAAATTCGGTGTGAGCTTTGGCTCAATGGAGGAACTCGCTGTAAAGCTTGCAAAGGAACAGCAGGCTGATATTCAGGCTGCTATCCCTCAGATGGCTACGGCTGCAATTTCTCTTGAGGAAATCAAGCTCCTTGCACCTATACCGAGACCGTCACGTGATATTATGTGCCTTGGCGTAAATTTCCTTGACCATGCAAAGGAAAGCGTGGGCGTTATGGGACAGGAGTACGGCGGCGAGAGAAAGTTCCCCATCTACTTTTCCAAGCACGTGAA
>JAZNOB010000190.1:0-5406 GCA_045580565.1 Ruminococcus sp. | reverse complement strand
TTTCTTAGGGTAACATGACTCGTACAGTCCGCAGGATTCTTGCACTTCGTGCTTCTCTCCTGCTACGTTTCAAATTCCGCATATCTGGCTTTGCTGCGTGTTGTAAGAAGGCTTTCTTAGGATAACTTTGTTTTGATGGGAAACATTTTACTATGCGGAATTTGGTCTGTGCTCTTAGATAAAAAGGCTTGTAATTTTAGGTTCATGATTGCTGCGCAATCATTTGGGACTTCTCGTCCCCGACCCCACGACCGCCTTTTTTGTGAAAAAAGCGGCGCAAAAAAACTTTTATTACCTGTGCGCTATTTCCAGTTATCTCGTGCGCTAAACTATAATTTACACCTCCCCAGCATTCATCACAGAACCATAAACAAAGCGTCCCTGAGGATTTCCCAGGGACGCCGGACTATTTATTTCCACTCAACAAAGCCGTAGCTTTCAAGTATCTGAAAGAACTTAGCAAGTCTTTCATATGTGGGCTGTGCCTTTTCACCGAAGTGCTCCTCCATAGGCTCGCCCATATCCATGATCTTCTTCTCGCCGTCGATCATAGGCCATACGAAGCTGCCGATCTCATCGAGATGGATATGAGTCACCTTTGGCTTTTTCAGAAGCACCTGCGTGATTTTTTTCATAATACCCTTGTTTTCGATATCCAGTGTTACGATGCCCTGTTCATCCTGTGACCATGTGAACCAGTCGGGCTTCACGGGAATCTTTTCAAGGTAGTTTTCCTCAGTCTGCTGCTTCTTACTTTTCATCAGCGTTTACTTGAACCTTTCTCTTTTTCCAGAGAGAGAACTTGAGCAGTGAGCAGATGATAAGTGCGAATACTACAAGGCTGCCGATCTTTGCAACAGGCTCCGGAAGATTCAGTATGCCGGAAATATCAATGATCTCGCCTACGCCGAATACTGCAAGTACAGCCAGCAGGATGCCTACAAGACCCTCACCTGCGATCATACCGGAGCAGAACAGGATACCGTCGCTGATAACGGACTTCTTCTTCTCCTCGTCGCCCTTCATCTTCATCTTGTCGAATACCAGACGAACGATACCGCCTACCAGAATACAAGCGTTCAGCTGAACTGGGAGATATACACCGATAGCAAAGGGAAGTACAGGGATGCCGATAACTTCAACAAGTACTGCAATGAAAGCACCGATAAATACAAGGTTCCAAGGAAGCTCTGCGCTCATAACGCCCTCAATGATCATCTTCATAAGTGTAGCCTGAGGAGCAGCAAGCTCTTCAGAGCCGAAGCCCCATGCGCTGTCAAGGAGGTAAAGTGTGCCGCCGATAGCGAATGCCGCAGCTACAACGCCGATGATCTCACCGATCTGCTGCTTCTTGGGAGTTGAACCAAGGAGATAGCCTGTCTTCAGGTCCTGGGATGTATCGCCGGAAATAGCAGCAACGATGCAGATGATAGAACCGATAGCGATAGCTGCTGTGTAGCCGGAAGCACCCTCTGCGCCGGTGAACTTCAGAATAAGTGTAGCTATAAGCAGGGTAGCGATAGCCATACCGGAAACAGGGTTGTTACTGCTGCCTACGAGACCAACCATTCTGGAGGAAACTGTTGCAAAGAAGAAACCGAATACAACTACTACGAATGCGCCGATAAGGTTTACAGGAATAGCAGGGATCAGCCATACTGCCAGAGTAAGAACTGCAATAGCAATCAGAACCACCTTCATGTTGAGGTCGTTGGAGGTTCTTTCCTGAGAAACGCCTGAGCCCTTGCCCATGCCCTTTACAGCATCCTTGAAGGTACGGATGATAAGGGGCAGAGACTTGATGAGGCTTATGATACCGCCGGCAGCAAGTGCGCCTGCGCCGATGTAGCGGATGTAGCTGCCCCAGATGCCTGAAGCTCCGCTTTCAGCGAAGATTTCGCCTACAGTCTGAGCCTCGCTTGGATACATAACGATATCGCTGCCGAACATAACGATCAGCGGGATCAGAACCAGCCAGCTCAGTACGCCGCCTGCGAACATATAGGAAGAAATACGGAAGCCGCAGATATAGCCAACGCTCATTACAGCGGGGTATATCTGTGTGCCGATCTCACCGGCAAAGCCCTTTACACGGAAGGATACCTCGCCGGGAACAGCCTTCAGACCGTCAATGATAAACTTGAATGCAGCTGCAAAGCCCATACCTGCGAATACGGTAGAAGCGTTTGCGCCGCCCTTTTCGCCGGCAAGCAGAACCTCAGCGCAAGCAGTGCCTTCCGGATAGGGAAGAACACCATGCTCTCTTACGATCAGAGCATTACGCAGCGGTACCATGAAGAATACACCCAGCAGACCGCCTACAAGTGCGATCAGTGTGATCTCAACGATACCGGGCTTTTCCATTACGCCCTCAGACGCCCAGAGGAACAGTGCAGGAAGCGTAAAGATAGCGCCGGCTGCCAGAGATTCACCGGCTGAGCCGACTGTCTGTACAATGTTGCTTTCGAGAATGGAGTTTTTCTTCATGATAACACGAATTACACCCATAGCAATAACTGCCGCAGGAATTGACGCAGAAACGGTCATACCTACTCGCAGTCCGAGATAAGCATTAGCTGCGCCGAAAACTACGGCAAGCAGAATACCCATCACAATTGAGGTCACCGTAAGCTCAGGCGTTATCTTCGACGCCGGAACATATGGCTTGAACTCAGTTTTCTTATCCATAATCGTCTCCTTCTGCCTTTTAAGGCTGAAAATTTTTAGTGGAAATAACTATAGAACCATTATATCATACATTCTGCATCAATTCAAGTCATTTGAGGACATATTTCATACATTTATAGTCAATATTTTCGCCTGCGTTGGTATCATTTACCAATTGTATCAGCTCTTGTAAGGCGGCGGAAATCTTAGTTTATCAAGCTCACACAAAACCTCTTGCAAAGACGCTTAAAATGTGTTATACTAAAGGTTGGATGTATTAAACCCAATGTACTTTTGAATGAGAAAGAAGTGTGCACTATGACAAAGATCCATATTTTTTCAGGCTTTTTAGGAGCCGGCAAGACAACCCTTATCAAGAAGCTTATCGCAGAGGCATACGCCGGCGAAAAGCTTGTGCTTATTGAGAACGAATTCGGTGAAATCGGTATCGACGGCGGCTTTCTTCAGGACGCAGGCGTAGCTGTAACTGAAATGAACAGCGGCTGTATCTGCTGCAGTCTGGTAGGCGATTTCGGCAAGGCTCTGGGTCAGGTACTTGAAACATATCACCCTGACCGTATCCTTATCGAACCCTCCGGCGTAGGCAAGCTCAGTGATGTTATCCGTGCAGTTGAGGGCATCGGTGCAGAGGACGCACAGCTTGAGGGCAGCGTTACTGTTGTAGACGCAAAGAAGTGCAAGATGTATCAGAAGAATTTCGGCGAATTCTGGGGCAACCAGATCGAACACGCAAGCTGTATCATCATGAGCCACACAAAGGGACTCTCTCCGGAAAAGCTTCAGGACGCAGTAGAGCGTGTACGCTCCATGAATCCGGAGGCAACCCTCATTACAACAGACTGGGATGTTCTGACAGGCGCACAGATCCTTGCAGCTATAAACCGTGCTGATACTCTGGGCAAGGAGCTTGAAAAGCTGGAGGAAGAGGCGCATCACCATCACCACCATCACCATGAGGACGGCGAGGAGTGCTGCTGCGGACACCACCACGACCATGAGCACCATCACCATGAGGACGGCGAGGAATGCTGCTGCGGACATCACCACGACCATGAGCACCATCACCATGAGGACGGCGAGGAATGCTGCTGCGGTCACCACCACGACCATGAGCACCACCATCACCATGAGGATGGCGAGGAATGCTGCTGCGGACACCACCACGAGCATGAGCACCATCATCACCATGAGGACGGCGAGGAATGCTGCTGCGGACACCATCACGACCATGAGCACCACCACCATCACGCTGACGATGTATTCACAAGCTGGGGCAAGGAGACTACACGCACCTATACAGATGAGGAGATCACCAAGGCTCTCGAAGCTCTTGACAATGCAGAAGTGTATGGCATGATCCTCCGTGCAAAGGGAATCGTACCTTGTGCAGACGGCAGCTGGATACACTTTGACTATGTACCGGGTACACCTGACGTAAGAAAGGGAAGCGCAGGCACTATCGGCAGACTCTGTGTTATCGGCTCCAAGATAAACGAAGCAGCAATTGCTGAGCTGTTCGGCTTGAACTAAGGAGGCGGAAATATGGCAAGAAATCAGGCAAATGCGGATATCCCCGTATTTCTGTGCACAGGCTTTCTTGAAGCCGGCAAGACAAAATTCATTCAGGGCACGCTGGAGGACAAGCGCTTCAACAGCGGTGAAAAGACCCTCGTTCTTCTCTGTGAAGAAGGTGAGGAGGAACTGGAAGTTTCAGCAATGCCCTATAAGAATATATACATCCGCACGATAGATTCACCGGATGAGATAACCCCTGACAACATGGAAGCGCTTCTCCGTGAATGCGGCGCAGAGCGTGTAATGGTTGAATACAACGGTATGTGGCAGCTTCAGCATCTCTTTAATAATATCCCAGATAACTGGACGGTATATCAGGAGATGATGTTCATTGACAGCACTACATTCCTGAATTACAATGCCAACATGAGAAGCCTTGTTGTGGACAAGCTGAACACCTGCGACCTTGTAATATTCAACCGCTTCGGTGCACAGTATGACAAGATGGAATTCCACAAGATCGTACGTGCGACAAGCCGCCGTGCTGATATTGCGTATGAGTACACTGACGGTCATGTTGAATATGATGACATTCAGGATCCTCTGCCCTTTGATATCAATGCGGACAAGATCGTTCTGAAGGATACTGACTATGCTCTCTGGTACCGTGACATTATGGAGGAACCCCAGAAGTATCACGGCAAGACAATACAGTTCCGTGCGCTGGTTGCAGTTGATCCCAAGTTCCCTAAGGGTATGTTTGCGGCAGGCAGACACGTAATGACCTGCTGTGCGGATGATATCACCTATTGCTGCGTTGTTGCTGAGTGGAAGAATGCAGCACAGCTCCAGAGCAGACAGTGGGTGAATGTGACAGGTGTTATTCAGGTTGAAAAGCATAAGATGTACAGAGGAAAAGGCCCCGTCCTGAAGGTGCAGGAGATCGTTATGACATCGGCGCCTGAGCAGGAGGTTGCGACGTTTTTCTGATTTATGAAAACCGATGAAAGTCTCGCAATCGTTGAAAATGTTCCACCGGAACATTTTCAAGATAAAGCTCTCTTGCAAGGGTAAAAAGGGGAAGCGGTCTTGTTCGCTTCCCCTCAAAATGCTGTCGCATTTCTCACCCCTTTCTCCGTGCGCCGGAAGTATGGCGCAGAGAGTTTCGCCGTCTGCGGACGGCGACCATGGGCTTTGCCCCTG
>JAZNOB010000189.1:0-19071 GCA_045580565.1 Ruminococcus sp. | reverse complement strand
AAAGACCGCCCTTTTTAATAATGTTTTCCACCTTCAGGTCCGTGTCTGTATCAGATATCGACCAGTCTCTTTCGCCATCATCTGTAAGTACCACTGCATCGCAGCAGCACATGGAATATTCAGGGTGGCTTTCAAGGAACTCTATCTGTCTCTGAAGCTTATCGGGACTTGTCCAGTAGTCATCACCTTCACAGTGAGCCAAATACTTATAGCCCTCACAAGCCGCATTCATGATCCTTGTCAGCGAACCCGGATTCGAATACTGATTCTCTGTTTCATATATGGGCTTTATGATATCAGGATACTTTTCCTCAAATTCTCTGATGATATCAGCTGTGCCATCTGTAGATGCGTCGTCATGTACAATTGCAACAAAAGGAAAATCCGTTTTCTGCATGACAAAGCCTTCCAGACACTGACGTATGGTTTTTTCATGATTGTACGCCAGACATCTGATCGCAACTAATTTATTATTCATAGCAATTATTTCCTTTTCAAAAGTTTCTTCGCTTTCTTTATTGTATCAACACCTATGATCCTTTTGATATTAGCTTTCATAACCGTTTTCGGAAGAAGCTTCTTTATTGCTGCGTCATAATCCATTTCACTCAGCAACCTGAAAAACTCATCTCTCTGAGGAGGTCTGTTATTAGGACGCTGAAAAGAACGGTTGTGGGCAACGGCAATGGAAGGATCTATGCTGCTTATTTCCATTGTCTCATGAAGCTCCGGCATAAGTGCACGAGCCTTTTCTGTGTTTACTGTCATTACAGTTACGCCGTAATGCATCTGCTCTGCCGGAATGGAATTTTCCGGTACGCCCCAGTAATCAGCAATTGTAAAGTCCGAGATACGCTCTGTTCCGCAGTATCTGCACTGATAGCAGGATTCACGCAGGAAAATGTTGTTATTAAAGCCGATGAAGAATGTATCGCAGCCAAGAGGTGCAACCTTTACAGAACCATCATCAAGCTGTAAGTACATTGAACCACATTTCCAGCCGATCTCTTTGGTTTTTTTTCTGAAATAATACTTTGTGATTTTTCTGCCGTATTTCTTTTCCTTGGAAGCAATGAAAGCGTCTACAGTTTTCTGGCTTGCAACGCCGTGGCAGAGTACATCGGCTGTATACAGAATGTCAAGCTTGTTCTGAGCAGGAGAATGAGCGATAAGGCTCAGAAGTCCTGCCGCCTGACATGCTGTTCCACAGAAAAGCACCGGTACATCCTCTTTAAGAAGTCCGGCTATACGGGTATAGACCTCTTTTGTATCGCTCTGGCAGTATTTGCTGAGACGCACCTTGTCAAGCTCCTCAAAGGAGCCTACTTCGATGTGGTATACCTTGCGGCTTTCAAAGTCCTGATACGCTCCGAAAACTACGCCGCCTCGGTCAAATATGCACTTTGAGATCGCTGTGAACGCACCGCCTGAGGAGCTGTTTTCAAGCACCTCTTTGCTCTTGTTCCAGCACATATGAAAATCTGCCTTATATACCTGAGGAGTTGTATTTATATGACAAGCCTTACTGCAAAGGTCACAGCCGATGCAGGTGCTTTCATCTACAACAGGATGGAGAAATCCCTCTGCATTTTCACGAAGACTTATACATTTCTTAGGACATACCTGAACGCAGCTTCCGCAGCCGGTACAGCTTTTTTCATCACAAATAATTCTTCCCATAGCTCAGTCCCTCATAATCTCTTCAAGATAGCTCATGCTGTGCTCTCTCAGCACCTGAAGCTTTTCATATACTGCTGCATACTCAACAGGCGCAAAATCCTTTGACAAAATACCATTGCTGTCGTACAGTATTCTTTCTCCAAGACCTATACGCTCCAGAACCTCAGTCTTTCTGAACTCTGAACCGCCCTTCTTACACAGTGAATAAACATCCTTGCCAAAGTTTACGGAAAGGATAGTGCCATGGTATGAGTCAGTTACAACAGCCTTGGCATTGTATATCGCATTCAGGAAGTCAACAGGACCGCATTCCGGATAAGGCTCGAAATGCTTGCTTGCTGCAACACGGCAGAAAGGAGTTACTACTCTTACCTTACAGCCAAGCTTCTCAGAAAATGCCTGAAGGTCAGCCTTTACTCTACTAAAGGGAGTAGGCCCTCCAAGTGAATAGAACAGAATATAGTCACCCTCCGCTTTCTTCAGAGAGAGCTTTTCTATCCACTCATCCTTGTTAAGCAGAAATGTAGGATCAAGTACTGATTCCACAGACTTTCCAAGCATTGCAGAGATCTTCTCCGCACTTGACGGTTCTCTCATGGCAATACGTGAAAAATCATCCAGCTGCGGCTTGATTCTCTCAAGCTCAGCATCAGTCATGTTGGCGGTAGAGGACGCATATGATACCTTTCTTCCGCTGTATCCGTCAAGAAGATATGGCCCCATGTACTTCCAGTCATTTGCCTGAAGCTCCAGAGAATGCTTGTTCCATATCTGATCACTTCCGCTTATTATGACTGGATATTTTCCCCAGATCATGCTTACATCCTCAGGCTCCTCAGCCTCAGCAGTAAGTACAAGCTTCTCCTTGAAAAAATCCTCAAACCTTCTGTATTTTTCCTTGCGCTTTCCATATACAGGCAGAAGAGTAAGGTCTCTTATAAAGCTTTTCAGACCGTACTTGAAGCGAATGTTGGAATATATGATTTTCTGCTCCTTCAGTCTGTAGTTGATGATCTCAGGATCACAGCCAAGCTTTTTGACCGCCTCCTGAGTTGCAAACGCCTGAAGCACTGAGCCGTAGTTATAGGCAGAATGAAACGTAATTATACCTGTCTTTTCCATCTTATCTCTTAACTCCCATCAAAGGCTTGATGATATTTTTGATATTCGCCTTCAGCAGACCGGACTTGCTGTCCTCGATGTTGAATACCTCCAGCTTCTTGACTTTAAGACCCTTGTGCATTACCCACACATTGAAAAGTCTCTCGGAAAGGAAGCCGTATATTCTCTGATTGTATGCGTCGTAATCGGTGATGTCGATTCTGCTTTCAAGCTCAAAGAGAATGTCAAATATCCACTGGCAGTACTCATCGAACAGAGGCTTTGAGCATACCATCATGTTGTACTGGAAAAGCTCCTTTGACTCTGAAACTGCGTCGAATGCGCCCAGAAACTCCGGACACTGCTCGGATATGATGTTTCTGCACTCCTCATAGTCTCGTACGTTATGGTGAATGGCATAATCCTCCTTGATGGTATTGCCCTTTCTGCGCATCTTGTAGGGTACGATGATATCGTATTCCTTCAGGATGTCCTTTGCCTGACTGTAGGTGAGGATATTCTTCTTAGGGTCAAGAGTACGCTTGGTGTAGAAATATCTTCTGTAGTGTACAAGACCTGCAATATCATCCTGCGGCTTATTCTTCCAGATGTAGTAAAGGGCTGTAAGCTCGCAGTAGTTCTTGTTTTTAGCGGAAATATTGTCGCCGCCGGAATCCTTCAGATAGCCAAGGTCAGCGTTCAGCGCTGCGCCTACCTGAATCGGGATATAACCCTCCATCTCCGGAATATCATACTTCTTGTGGGTAACAACGTAAATTGACATTTTCTTCAATCCTTTCTCACAGTCATGCGAATTTATATGGATAGGTCTGTCCGTTGCGTGAACGGACATACTCAAGATACCAGCGTGCGATAAGCAGCACTATCAGGAGCAGATATATGAGATATTTTATCTCAACTCCGCCCTTTACCTTTGCCTTGTATATCTTCGGGATCATGGGAACCATGACTATTGCGGCAGTGTCAAAATAGAATGACATTCTGATGGCATATACATTACCCATGAACATTACCAGCGAAAAGGCAAGGGCTGTGGTTATACAGCTTATCAGGAACTTGTTGTTCTTGTAGTAGTCTATCATCTTTGAAAAGGCGAAATATGCAAAAACTGCAACTACCAGCCAGAAAACAGTTCGGATAAGTCTTCCTCCGACTACTGTATCTTCTGTATAGGTCAGGTATCTCGCCGGAAGTACGCCAAGCTTCAATATAAGAAGAAGTATTTTCCTGTACAGAAGCATTATAACAGATATAGCAACGAACATGACCGCATTGAGCGCATATGTTCCCATCTTTGTACGGGTGCGCTTTACAAGCATATACAGTATGATAAGCGCAAATGCGAATATCGCCGATGAGTGGGACAATACGCCGACTATAAGCAGCAGCACAGACACCAGATACTTTTCACGGACGATATACTTATACGCCAGAAATACTACTGCAACCGCCAGAAACTGTCTCAGAAGGTTCAGGGTGTTGTTGTAGAATATGGTGTAATAGCAGAACATTGCAAAAGGAACGGATATCTTGTCCTTAAATTCCCTTGCTCCGATGTATATACACGTCGTTTCCACAAAGGACAGCACAAAGTAGAACACACCAGCTTCGTCCGTAAACAGTGCTACTATATAATTCAGAAAAGCATATGCTATGCCGATAGAGCTTCTGTCTGCATATTGTATGTACTCTATGAAATCATACCTGTTTGCGTACTTAAACCAGATATTGCCGTAAAGCTCAACGTCCGTTCCGATAGAGGAGTCTCTCAGTCCTGCAAGGAGCGATGGTACAGCTATAGCCGCTGCTGCAAACAGCAGGTACAGATATTTGTTTTTTTTGAGCTGCGGCAGCTCTGCAATACAGAACAAACCGCAGGAAATACCGAAGGTAAGTAAATATATCATTTCAAAAACACCTATGTTACTTGCAATACAGCTTTTCAAGCACAGCGGCTGTTTCGCTTAAATCATAACCAGCACGTCTTATGTCGGCTGTAACGTCACCTCTTACAGTTTTACGTACAAGCTCCAGACAATGCTCTGCCCATACCTCGGCAGAAGCATCCAGCTCCTCAAACTCTGTAGATTCCAAAAGCTTTACGTCTGTATCAACTGTATCGGAAATAAGCAGAGGCAGAGACGCTGCCTGAGCCTCAACGGCTGCGATGGGAAGTCCCTCGTGAAGGGATGGCATAAGGAAAAGATCCATGCCCTGAAGAAGATCCGGTATGTCCTGACGTATGCCGAGGAAATGTATACGGCTGCCGTATCCGGATGCCGCAGCAAAAGCCTCAGCTTCTTCCTTCAGCGGACCGTTTCCTATAAGGAAAAGATGTGCGTTTTCCTCTCTGCTGCAAACCTCTCCGAATATCTTCAGAATGAACATTGTATTCTTCTGCTCAGAAAGTCTGCCCACGTTGCAGATTGCAACAGCGTTTTCATCAAGTCCAAGTTCACTGCGCTTATTACTGCGTACAGTCTCATTGAATCGCAGTCTGTCAGCGTTTATGCCGTTTTTCAGCATAAGTACGTTCCTGCTTTTCTTTTTGCCGAACATCCATTCAGCCGCAAGCTCAGAGCAGGCAATACGCTCCAGCTTAAAAAGATTCAGAATACTTCTGAAAACCTTATGAACCATAGTGCTTGCGCCCTTGTCCGCAGGCATTGTATTATGGGAATGGAGAATAACATTCTTTATGCCTTTCATTTTGCAGAACAGTACCGGCAGAGGATTTGAGAGCGAGTTCTTGTGGATATGTACAATATCATACTTACTCTTGTCGATCGCTTTCCAGAGTCCTTTTACATAGCCCTTCTTGTTCTTTGTGATAGCAGGGATGTATATAACATCTCCGATTTTTCTGAAATCCTCCTCAATTATCGCCTTTTCGCAGTCGGCTATAATTGAGAAGCTGCACTTATCCTTGCTTATCTGAGAGCTTGTATTGAGTATAAATGACTCAACACCGCCTCTGCCGCCGGATGTGCCTATATGTAGTATTCTCTTTTTCATAGATATATCCTTTCAGTACGTACCCCTTACGTTTCCGGAACAGTACTGTTATCCTTTTTTCAGAATATGCTTTATTGTACGGTCAAGACCGAGCTTATTGAGTACGATGCGGGCGGTCTTTTTCAGCCTTACCTTGAATGTTACCGGAAAATACTTGTTTAAAAGCTCATTCATTCCGAGCTTTTCGGCATCGGCGAAAAATTCCTCTCTCCGCTGATGCGCCTCAGGAGATTTTACCATCTCAGCAACACCATTTACTGCGTCAGCAAGAGGAATCTCCTTGTATATGTAGCTGTCTTTTATTTCATTAAAAAGCTCTCTGCCCTTTCGGCTGTGAATGAGCACTCTGGTAGTTCCTGCGTTTTCGTCGAAGCTCTTGTCAATGCTGTGGATGTTGAAACAGTCCCATATTGTAAAATCGCTTCTGCGGTGCATTGACCTGAATTTACAGTCTGTGCAGGACGGTCTGATTATCATGCCGGAAAAGAACATTCTCAGCCACGGCTGGGATTCGATACCCCCACGCATGACCTTGCCTGAAGCGCTTTTCATCTCCATTGTTGAGTACTGATAGCCAAGAGTCTTGTCCCTGAAGCGGACGGATTCTATATTGCCCTCTGAGCCTTCCGTCATTTCCATGTACTTTTCCCATATTCCCGGAGACGGTACCGCACGGCATACCACATCCACAAGAATAAGATTCTGATAGTCCCTTCTCAGATATCTGAGAAGTCCCTCTATCTGGCATGGAGTTCCGCTGTAGCATACAAGTCTGCCGGAGTCAAGGTATTCCTTTGCCTCTGCGTATGTGTTCTCAGTATCGCTCTGAACATACTTTGAATTTCTGAATTTCTCCAGATCTTCACGGCTCTCCACTGCTATATGGTGAACGTAATGCTTTTCGTTCATCTCAACGCCGAAAACAACTCCGCCCTTGTCAAGCACATACTCAGCGATACCGGTAAACGCACCGCCTGCCGTGCTCTGACTGCATATAATAGAATCCTTGTGCTGGAGAATGACAGCCTCCGGCTCTTTCAGAGGCTCTGACGGCGTATACAGCTTCACAGGACATACCTTCTCGCAAAGTCCGCATTCAACGCACTTTTCAGCGTCAACCTCCGGATAGAGAAAGCCTTCATTGTCCCTTTTCAGCTCTATGCACTGCTTAGGACAGACGCTGCTGCATCCTCCGCAGCCGCAGCAGTCCTTTTTATCTGTAATCGTGATCATACCTCGTCAAGACCCTCCAGTGCCTTTCTCAGGAAGTCCATTGAGCTTTTTCTGAAATCCTGAAGTCTGCCGCCTACAGCAGAATAATCTATATCAGCTGCCTGTGCAGATGAAAATTCAGCGTCGCTTGTAACGATCCTGTCTCTAAGTCCTACAGCCTCAAGAATGGAATCAAGACGGCTGTTTGTTGACATGGTGGTATTTTCGGTGAATCTTCTGAATGAGAAGAACTTCCTCTGGTTTATAATGGAAAATACTGTGCCGTGGAATGAATCGGTGCACACATATTCTGCGTTTCTTATGAGATTTACGAAATCAGCCGGATCTACGTCATAGGGTGCAATATCCGCAAAGCCGCAGTCGGACTTGATATATGCGTCAAGATGCTGGAGAGCCACGATCTTCAGACCAGTCTTACGGCTCAGCTCCTTTGCACACTTTCTTGCAAAGCTGTTGTTTCCGAGGAAGTAGCAGAAGATGTACGGTTCCTCCACGAAGCGTTCTTTCTTCTGAATATCCATCCATTCCTCAGCTGTAAGCAGCAGTGTGGGGTCACATACTACCTCTGCATCAAGTCCGGTGATATTCTTAATAAGAGTCTGACCGGACTTTTCTCTTACAGAAAGATAGTCGATATCCGGAATAAACTCCTTTGCCATCTTCTCCTGCTTTTCAGGCAGCGAGGATACTCCGAAGCTTGTGGCGTAGGCGATCTTTCTTACGCTGTTTTCCACGAAATTCAGTGTGTAATAATCAGCGGCGATATTTGACGGAAGCCAGAGCTGGTCGCTTCCTACGAGGAATGCGGAATATTCACTGCTGTGACTGCCAAGCTCTGCCTTGGATGAGTACTTTTCAGAAACACGGAAGGTCTTTTCGGAAAACTCCCTGAATTTCTTATTGCGCACTGCAATATCTCCTGCAAGCTGCTTGTTGAGCTTCTTTGTAATGCCCAGCTTAACAAAGCCCCATTTATCCTTTATAACATCAGGGGAAAATATACGGCTGCGGAAATACTTCATCTTGGCGTCCTTTATTTCACCGGTCAATCCGTCTATACATATAGTCTCATTTGGTATTTCCCACAGATCCAGTATCTTCTGTGTTGCATATGCCTGAACCATACTTCCGTAATTGGGCTGGAAGTAGCATGAAACGATTCCTACTTTTTTCAATTTATATCACCTGTCTGTTATCTGTTTTTAATTTTGAACAAAAACGGTCTGCCGTATCTGTGAAGCATTCCGGAGAACCATACCGCAAAGCCTCTTGGCATCACCTTAATGAACCCAAGATACATCCTCTTTACAGTGCCTGCCTTTTTCGGCTCACGCAGAGGTGTATCTGCCCACGGACTGAGCTTCTTGTAGTGCAGCCATTTATCCGTATATCTGTGAGCGCAGCCCTTTACCCATGGTCTTTCGCTCAGAAAGCTTGTGGTGAAATGGATGATTACCGGTTCCTCGACAGCTCTCTTTATTTCCTGCTCGGAATAATATTCAGGCGGATCACGGTAGATCTGCATTTCTTTGTAGCTGAAATCATAGAATACAGTCTGGGAATTGAAGCGTGGGTCAAAGCAGTAGGTCTCATAGGAAAGCACCGCATTCAGCGCGCCCTGATCTCCCTGCTGGATAACACCCTTCCTGTCAGATATGAACTTCATAAGCTTCTGCTCGATATTGCCGGACTTCCACTTTGAAAGGTCAATGAGCATTACTCCGGAATTGAACATTATATCATCGCCCTTGAGTCCGATATTCGGTCTGTACTTTGTGCTGAAGGCGTCCTTCAGGGCGGCTATGGTATTGCCCTCCATATCAATATTCCACAGCTCATCTATGGAAGCGTTTATGATTATATCACAGTCAAGGTAAAGCACTCTTTCAAGCTCTGCCGGAAGAACGCTTGACACGAAAAGCCTTGCATACTGACTCAGTGAGCCACGATCTGTTTCAACCTCGATATTAAGCTCATCACTTATATTTCTTGCGCTTATCCACACCGGCTCCGGACGGCTGTACTCCAGGAATATGCCATTTATCTTCTGCCTGCTCTCCGGCGTTATGCCGCTGTCAAGTATGTATACAACGATATCCTCAGCGTCCCTGTTGTTATCCAGAAGGGATAATATAGAAATGCCCATTACCTCAGCAAAGCCTTCATCAGACGCATAGACGATATGATATTTACTGTTTCTATCCTGCATATCAAAGTCCTCACTTCTGCTCAAAATTTATCCTTGTTTCTTACAGTCGTTCCAACAAAAAGGCTGCATAGCATTCTGTATACACAGATAGACGCAGCCTGAAATATCTTCAAGATAATATACCTGTACCATTATATTATATCACAACAGCCCCCTATTGTCAACCATAACTCCCTTTATAATATGTAAGCATAACTCCATGGCAGTTTTATTTTATTATACTTCCTGCACAAATCACCGTCAAGTGAAAATAGTGGAAGTTTCGCCGTATCGCGCCGGATACACCACAGCTTTCCGCCGAAAGCAAAAAATCCGTTTTCACCTGTTGAAATCCGGACAGGAATATGGTATAATATAATTTAAAGCACATTTAGCCCATACAGAAAGGAACTTACAGTAATGGCTGACTATAAGAACTGCACCTGCATTGCCTGCAGGAACGAGTTTGAACCGGATGACGATATAGTGGTATGCCCTGATTGCGGCACGCCCTATCACCGTGACTGCTGGCATGAGCACGGCAGATGTATAAATGACGAGCTTCACGCAAAGGGTGAGGCATGGAAAAATCCCAACGCAGAACAGGAAAAGAAGGATGAGCAGAACAGCAGAGTTCAGGTTATCTGCGGAAACTGCGGCGAGAGAAATGACGCCGGCAACATCATATGCACACACTGCGGCAGGACTCTTGAAAGCGAAAACCCAGGAGGTTTCAGAGGAAATCAGAGCGGCTGGCAGGGCGGCATTCCCCACATCATGAACGCTGCAAACGAAGGAAATCCCAATGAGGACATGGACGGCGTGAGCCTTCAGGAGGTCACAGACTTCGTAGGAAAGAACACCGCCTACTACATCCACAGATTCCGTTTTTTCCGTGACCAGAAAAAGAAGATAATGCCGAATTTTGTGTGTATTATTTTTCCGGAGCTATGGTTCGCCTACAGGAAAATGTGGCTGTGGACGCTGCTTGTTCTGGTGGTGTCATTCATCCTCAGCGTTCCCGGAACGCTTATTTCCATGGCGTATCAGATCGACACCATTCTCGCATCTGTACAGCCTCAGCTCATTATGATGGGCGAGGAAATGGGCGGATTTATCAAGGATAATCTCCTGTCCTTCGCTGAAACCATCGACGCTCATTACAAGGTGCTGTACTGGGTGGATTTTGTGTGCAGCTATCTTTCACTGGCTATGCACATTCTCCTGTTCCTTTTCGGCAACTTCCTGTACTACCGTCACAGCATCAAGAAGATCAAGGCAGTCCGTGAGGACAAGCGCACTCTCATCGACTTGCAGTCCCGCATCCGCATGGCAGGCGGTACCAATATCGGCTTCATCTTCCTTGCGCTGCTCATTGAGTTTTCATTGCAGTCGATCATTGTTTATTTTATGATGTTTGTATAAATATCAGCAGGCTCTGACTTATGGTCGGAGCCTGCTTTGTGTTTTTGAAAAAATATTGTGCTTTTGTAAAAAAAGTATTGACTAATCGCGAGTTGCGTGGTACAATATGTATAGAACTATAATACGTTCTTAAAAAGGATATTGAAACTTATCATGTGAAAGGAGCGAATTTTTATTAAAAGAATGATAGGATTAACACTTGCCTGCGCTATGGTTTGCAGTCTTGCGATGCCGGTTTCGGCGGATGATGTTCTGTTCAATGTTGATTGCAGCGTAAAGGACAGCAATGCCGGCTCTGATGTGTGGGCAAGTCTTGACAACGACGGTGTTCTGACTATAAGCGGAACGGGCAGAATGGATTCCTATATCGTTTTTGACGAGGATTCTGAAAGACCGGATTACCCGTGGCTCGCAGACGAATACAAAAGCTCTGTATCCACCATCGTCATTGAGGACGGTGTGACCTTTGTGGACGTAGGCAGCACCATGCCGGAGCTTAAAAATCTGTATTTTTCCAACACGCTTGAGTTTATAAATCCCTTTGACTGGGCGCTGTGCACTAAGCTTGAAACAGCGTTCATTCCCGCAGGAATCGACACTTCAGAAAGCGGTGATATTTTCCAGCTGGCTGCCGATGATTTCACCATATACGGCTACAAGGGTACTTCTGCCGAGGAATACGCCGGAACATATGAGTATAGTTTCCGTGCTATGGGAGATATGGACGCCGATAATGTCATCGACCTTTCCGACGCATCTGAGATACTGTCCCTCTATGCAGGCATTGCAGCAGGCAATACTGCTGCTGCTGACAGCGAATCGCCGGATGCTGCTGACGTTGATCAGGACGGCGTTGTAGGTCTCAGCGACGCTTCATGCGTGATCTCCTACTATGCTCAGAATGCTGCCGGACTTGCGGCGGACTGGAATGAGCTTATGAGCTGGTAAGCCCCGAAACTTCATAAAACAGTGCAAATTAAACAAACCGGAGCTTCAAAATCGGCTCCGGTTTTTCTGTGAAATTTCCGGAAAGCCCTTGACAAAAAGAAACGGTCGTGGTAAAATAAACAAGTATCCTTGTTTGCGCTATGCGCAGACGAAATCCAAAAGGAGGTGTATCATAATGGCAAAGAAGACTGAAAAGTACGAGCTGATGGCTGTATATAGCCTGGCTAACGGCGAGGAAGCTGTTAAGGCTCTGGTGGCAAAGTTCCAGCGCAAGATCGAGAAGAACGCAACACTGGAGAACATTGATGAATGGGGCAAGCGTAAGCTGGCATACCCGATCAATGACGAGCCGGATGGCTACTATGCACTGTACACATTCACATCTGCTCCCGATTTCCCGGCTGAGCTGGAGCGTGTACTGAACATCACAGACGGCGTACTGCGGTTCCTGGTAACCGTTGCCGCATAAGTTAAACGTGAAATTCACAGAAAGGAACCGATAGCTGTATGAATAAGGTTATTATCATGGGTAGACTCTGTGCTGATCCGGAATTCCGTCAGACACCAAACGGCGTTTCTACCTGCAGGATCCGTGTTGCTGTAAACCGCCCCTTTGCTAACAAGCAGACCGGCGAACGTGAAGCTGATTTCATCAGTGTCACCTGCTGGAGACAGACGGCTGAATTTGTAAACCGCTACTTCCGCAAGGGCAACATGATCGCAGTTGAGGGAAGCCTCAGAAACAACGACTGGACTGACCAGAATGGTGTAAAGCATTATACTATGGATGTTCAGGCTGATAATGTGCACTTCTGCGAAAGCAAGGGCGCATCTCAGGGCGGCGGCTATTCTCAGAATAATAACTATCAGGCTACTTATCAGCAGCCGGCTTATTCACAGCCTGCGCCTCAGGCAGCTCCTGTACCTCAGGCAGCTCCTGCTCCTCAGGCATCTGTACAGCTGGGTGACCTCGGCGATTTCGAGGAGATCCTCAGCGATGGTGAGGTTCCGTTCTAAACTCAGAAATGCCATTCGGGCAGATAGGAGGACTATATCATGGAAAGAGCACCGAGAAACAATAAGCGTTCCCGTAAGAAGGTTTGTATGTTCTGCGCTGATCGTGCAGAGAGAATTGATTACAAGGATGTTGCTAAGCTGAAGAAGTGCATGACTGAGCGTGCTAAGATTCTTCCCAGAAGAGTTACAAGCACCTGCGCTTATCACCAGCGTGAACTGACATCTGCAATCAAGAGAGCTCGTCACGTAGCACTGCTGCCTTACGTAGCTGACTAATTGAAGATACAATTTAAGGCTTGTCCGGTAGGACAGGCCTTTTTTGTTGCTGCTCTGATAAGATGGGGGATAGTAAATTGTAGTTTGCAGCTGGCGTCAGCTCCAAACTACAATTTATTTTCCAAAAGTGAGATATTTCGGCTGTCTCACTTGTTTTACATATAGAAGCGAGCTTCACAAAGCAAAAGGATGTGAGAAGGATGACCCATGAAGAATTTAAGGGTAAGCTGAGCCGGCATAAGGACATGGTATACCGCATTGCCTATACATATCTGAAAAACAGAACTGATGCCGAAGATATTTCTCAGGAAACTTTTCTTAAACTTTACATGAGGCAGGAGCCGTTCAGGGACGCTGAATCGGAAAAAGCGTGGCTCATAAGAGTTACCATTAATGCCTGCTGTAATCTGAAAAAGTCCTTCTGGCAGTCAAGACGTGACGAGATGCCCGAAATGCTGCCGTCGGCGGAATGCTTCACAGTAGAGGAAAGCCGCCTGTGGCACGCTGTATTTTCACTGCCGGAGAAATATCGTGTGGTTATACACCTATATTATTACGAGGACTATTCTGTGAAAGAGATATCTCATATAACCGGACAGAATACCTCTACCATACAGACACAGCTTGACCGTGGACGGAAACGTCTCAAAAAAATTCTTGAAAAGCAAGGAGGTTTCTATTATGGAGAAAAACACATATCAGAACATGATGTCCCATGTAAAAATGTCCAGCTCCTGTGAGGAGGAGATACTGAGAAAAGCAGAGGAAGTATCAGTACAGCCGGAGATCACCATGAAGACCAGAAAAAAGCGCAGTCCTGCACTTATTGCAATTGCAGCCTGTCTGTGCGCAGCGGTGGTTGGTACAGTTACGGTTTCGGCGGTGCAGGATAAGGTATGGCTGGTGGATATGTTCAAGGGCTCCGGCTATGTTACAGAGGAGGAGCGCAATGATACTGAATATCAGGAGGAGCTTTACGGTGCGGCTGAGGAATATTTCTCTGAGATCAGAAATTTTGAAGCAGCGGGAAAATATGCCGAAAGCGTAAATCCTGTAGGCGCAGTATGCGACAGCCGTGGTCTTTATGTGGCGGTAAGCTATATGCCGGAGAAGCCTGAGGGAATGGAGACTTATTCAGTTGGTAACTTCTCCATCAGCGGTGACCCTGATATAGGAATGGGACTGTACTGCGGAGGCAGCAGAATACAGCTTAACGGCGCACATGGCGGCAGCACTCAGCAGGCTGACGGCTCTCAGCTTGTGTGGATGATGTTCAGAGCAGATGAGCCTTTTAACGGTGATACAGTCCATGTGGAACTGCCTGTAACTCAGCAAACACAGTATCTTAAAGATGGCAAGGTAATGGGCGAATCCGATGAACAGGTATTCAGTGTAAGCTTCGATGTTGATATTTCAAAGAAAGCAAAGACTGTAAGCTATAAGGTTCAGGAAACTCTGCGCCATGAGGTGGATGTTCTGGGTATAGCAAAGTGCTACCATGTTGAAGAAATAAGACTTTCAGCTCTGTACATGACCCTGAAAGGCGATCAGGCAAGCGGCACGAACCTCTATCGTTTTGAAGATCCGTTTTATGTAATAACAAAGGACGGCGAGGAGATCGGGTGTGAGCTTGTAAGCGGAATATACGGCAGAGCAGACGCCGAACACCAGCTCAGCTACGAAAAGCCTGTTGATCCTGCAACCATAACCGCCATCAAGGCTGGCGATAAGTTGATCGAACTTAACTAAGATAAGTCATTTTCGTACATACTCTACTCCATCGCAGAAGGAGCAGCTGCATCTGTTGCGGCTGCCCTTTTGTTTTTCTGCACTATTACCAATATATTGCCCTTTTTCATGAAGTTTAAGAGCATAACGGAGAAAGATGCAGTATGTGCGTTGACTTTGAAATGCTTTTGTGATATCATGTTAGGGTAAAATAATTTTAAGGAGATAAAAGCTATGAAAAAGACAATGGGATTTATTCTGAGTATGGCTCTCCTTCTGACAGCAGCAGGCTGCGGAAGCGATGAGGACGTAAGAGGTACAGTAGAACCTGCTGCTACAGATGCAGCTGAGGCTACAGAGGCTACAGAGACTGCTGAAGCTACAGAAGCTGCTGAAGCTGACGAAGAAGCTACAGAGGCTTTCGAGTTCGGTGAGGTAAGCGCAAATGTTTACGAAAATAAGGTTATCGGTCTTGGCTGTGAGCTGAGTTCCGATTGGACATTCTACACAGATGAGCAGATCCTCGAAATGAACAGCCTTGCGCTGGAAGCTATGGACGAGGAAGCTGCTGAAATGGTAGCTGACGCAACTATCATCTATGATATGTATGCAATGCACAGCGACGGCATGAGCTCCATCAATGTAAACCTTGAAAATGTAGGCGTTGCATCCTACGCTCTGTACAGCGAAAAGGACAGCCTTGAAAATGCAAAGGACATTCTCGTTGACTCTATGGAAAACATGGGCTATGAAAATGCTTCTGCTGAACTGACAACAGTTACTGTAGCCGGCGAGGAGTTCGACGCTCTTTCTACTACAGCTTCTATCAGCGGTCTTGATATGTACCAGCTGATATTTGTAAAGAAGTGCGGCGGTAAGTACTTTGCTAATATCACAGTTACTACCTTCGGTGAGGATTTCACTCAGGACGTTATTGATTCCTTCTACATTGCTGAATAATTACCCTTGACAAAGCCAAAAGCGGCTGTCCTTTTACAGGACAGCCGCTGTTTTTATTGCTTATATCAAACCGGAATAGAGAACTTCTCTGCATACTCCTCAAACTTTTTCAGGTACAGCTCATTGTTCTGTTCCTTTACAGCGTGGAGATATTCGTGAGTGTCGAATGTGCCGTGGTTTGCTTCAATTACTGCTACGGCAATATTAGAGCAGTGACCTGCTGTACGCTCAAAGCTTGTCAGAGCGTCGTTCAGTGCGAAGCCCAGCTCGATGGTACATCTGCCGTCCTGAAGACGTGCAATATGCTTTCTCTTTGCTGTGAGGATAAGAGTGCTGATAACCTTCTTCAAAGGTTCAACCGAACCTGCAAGATCAAGATCACCTGTTCTGAATGCGTCAGTAGTTATCTCAAGGATCTCCTGTACAGCAGACGCAATAACTGCAAGATCACGCTGTGCGCTTTCAGAGAAGGAAGTCTTCTTGTCGAAAAGCTCCTTGCCTACCTTGTTAAGGCTAACTGCATGGTCGCCGATTCTCTCAAAGTCGTCAACTGTATGGAGTATCTTTGTAATACGCTTTGTATCTTCCTCAGATACGCCGATCTTGGAGAGTTTCATCATATAAGTGCCCAGCAGATCCTCCAGATTATCGAGGCGTGTTTCCATTTCGTCGATCTCAGCTGAAGCCTCCTCGGTGAAGCCCTTGAGCTGAGCCTCCGCCTTGATGAATGCGTCTCTTGCAAGTGCGCACATATCAACAGTAACATCAAAGGACTTGTTTACAGCGATAGTAGGAACGGAAAGTGTACGCTCGTCCAGAATGACCGCCTTGGTTTCGTCGGAGTCCTTGTCCTTGATGACCCAGTTCGCAAGCTTTTCCAGCTGCTTTGCGAAAGGCAGAAGGATGACGGTGGTAATGACATTGAATATGCTGTGGACAATAGCGATCATCAGCGGGTTGATTTCCATATCAGTAAACGCCCAGCCAAATATCATATCACCAAGGCAGAACGGAATAAGGCAGATAAGAGTGCCGAATATATTGAATGAAAGATGAACTACAGCAACCTTCTTTGCGCTGCGGCTTACGCCGATACTGGAAATAAGCGCAGTTACACAGGTACCGATATTCTGACCCATGATGATCGGGATAGCCATGCCGTAGGTAACACCGCCGGAAATAGACAGTGCCTGGAGAATAGCCACAGACGCAGCGGAGCTTTGAATAACACCAGTAAATACTGCGCCGAAAGCAACTGCAATGATCGGATTTGAGAATGCTGTCAGCAGACTTGTGAATTCAGGCATTTCAGAAAGAGGCTCCATAGCGTCGGACATGAGAGTCATACCGAACATGAGCACAGCAAAGCCTACCAGTACACTGCCGAGGCTCTTCCACTTTTCCTTCTTGCCTATCATTATCATTACAATACCGATGAATGCAAAGACAGGCGCAAAGTTCTTGGGCTTTAAAAGGTTTATCCAGATAACATCGCTGTCAATACCTGCAAGGCTGAGTATCCATGCAGTCAGCGTTGTACCGATATTTGAGCCCATAAGCACACCGATAGTCTGACCGAACTCCAGAAGTCCTGAGTTTACCAGACCTACCAGCATTACTGTTACAGCCGATGAGGACTGTACTGCGATAGTCATGCCTGCGCCGAATAACAGGGCGACAAAGCGGTTCTTGGTGATCTTGTTGAGGTTTTTGTTAAGTTTGCCGTTAGATGATTTTTCAAGGCCGTCGGACATTACCTTCATGCCGTAAAGGAAAAAGGCAAGACCTCCGAAAAGGGTGAATATTGAGAAAATATCCATATGGTGTTCTCCTTCCTGATTTTACATGAATTTAACGAGTTTTTTACACCATTCTTATTCTAACGGAAAATACTTAACTGTAGCTTAAAAAATATAAAAATTTATGTGAATGTACCGCACATTTTTACGGAATCAGCGGCTGATTCTGAATGTGCGGAAGCTGTAATGGAGGCGGAACAACTGTGTATTGTAAAAATTAACAAAAAGCAGTTGAAATATGCGGATTGATATGATATAATAGACAAAAGCTATCTTTATGGCTTCAATAATATTCTGAAAAGAGGACACTGTTATGGATATCAAAGCAAAAATCGAAGAACTTACTGACAAGATCAAGGGTGACAAGGATCTGATGAAGAAGTTCAAGGAGGATCCGGTAGCTGCACTGGAAGGTCTTATCGGCATTGACCTGCCCAATGATCAGGTGGAGAAGATCGCTGACGGCATCAAGGCTAAGATCAGTCTCGATGATATCGGTGACAAGCTGGGCGGACTTTTCGGAAAGAAGTAAACTCTGGCGGGCATGGTCTTCATGCCCGTTTTTTCGTATATATGTTCAGAGATTATCATTGAATTGCACTCCTGACTGTGCTAAAATATAAACAGAATTAACAGGAGGACTTTTGAAAATGCTTGCAAATTACCATACACATACAGTACGCTGTCAGCACGCATCAGGTGAGGACAGGGCATACGTTGAAAACGCCATAAAGCATGGCATGAAGGTGCTGGGCTTTTCTGACCACTGCCCGTGGATATATGACGACGGATTCGTTTCCGGTACGAGAATGCTTCCCTCTCAGCTTGACGATTACTTTTACTCCATTGAAAATGTCAGACGTGAATATAAAGATAACATTACTATTTATATAGGCTTCGAGGCTGAATATATACCGGAGCTTATGGAGGCTCAGGACAGGCTTCTTGCCGGCTATCCTGTGGATTATATGATCCTCGGACAGCATTTCATTGAAAGAGAACCCAATACCCCATACACCGGCTTCCCTACGGATTCGGAGGAGACTCTCAGGCGGTATGTGGATTCACTCATAACTGGCGTGGAGACAAAAGGGTACAGCTATATCGCTCACCCTGACCTTATCAATTTCACTGGCACTGAGGAGATATACAGAAAGCATATGCAGAGACTATGCACATTCCTGAAGGAAAGGAATATTCCGGTGGAGATAAATATGCTGGGGCTCATGCAGGGCAGACATTATCCGTCCGATCTGTTCTTCAGCATCGCAAAGGAAACCGGAAATACGGCGATAATCGGCTGTGATGCGCATTTCCCCCAAAGTCTTGACGATAAAGATAATATGGAAAAATGCTGTGAATATGCAGAGCGTTTTGGTCTTACACTGGTTGATTATCTGCCGGGATTGGGCGTTAAATTGTAGTTTGCAGCTGGCGCCAGCTGCACCGCAGTCCACCCCATTTTAGTTGCGGCGTCCGGTAAGTGCGGCACAAGTGCCCCTCAAGGGGCGTTTAGGTCGTGCGTGCAAAGTAAATACGCAAAGCGCACCACCCAAAGGCCCCCCTTAGTAAGGGGAACTGACAGCGCAGCTGACTGAGGGATTGTAAAAAGCGCAGTAACGCTGAAATTTCAGCCTACTTTTCTACTCGCAATCCCCTCCGTCACGCCTTCGGCGTGCC
>JAZNOB010000188.1:0-11969 GCA_045580565.1 Ruminococcus sp. | reverse complement strand
CCATTCATAGCGTCGATTCCTACGACGATCTTCTCGCTGCCGAACTTCTCTACAGCCTGACTCACAAGCTTCGGATTTTTCAGTGCAACAGAACCGAGAATTACCCTTGTAATACCCATTTTCAGGTACTCGTCAATAGTTTCAAGACTTCTGATACCGCCGCCAAGCTCTACCTTCAGGTTAGTTTTCTCAGCAACGTCTGTGTATATCTTAGTGTTTACGGGTCTTCCCTCTTTTGCACCGTCAAGGTCAACCATGTGTATCCATGAAGAGCCTGCCGCTTCAAAGCCCTTTGCTGTTTCAAGGTAGTCTGCTGCTACCTTTTCTACGGTATTGAAATCGCCTTTGAACAGACGAACGCAATTGCCGTCCTTTATATCAATTGCCGGTAAAATAATCATCCGATAAGCCCTCCAAAGCATCTGAGTATATCAAGTCCTGTGCTGCCGCTTTTTTCTGGATGGAACTGTGCACCGAAAACAGTTTTGCCGTCATAGACCATAGCAGGCACCTTACCGTCATACTCTACCCATGCGGCAATGTACTTATCGTCTGTTACAGCCTCGTATGAATGCACGAAATATACATATGCGTCATCGCCAGCTCTGCCGAACAGAGGGCAGTTTACTCCGTACTCAAGCTTGTTCCATCCCATGTGAGGAATGATAAAGCCGGGCTTTTCCATCTTACGAACGCTGCCCGGGATAAGTCCAAGACCATCGCATTCCTCAAACTCATATCCCTTTTCAAAAAGCATCTGCATACCAAGGCATATTCCAAGGAAAGGCTTCTTTTTAGCTTCTTCCTTTACCACCTCAGTAAGTCCGCTTTCGTGAAGCTTCTTCATTGCCGCAGGAAATGCGCCTACGCCGGGCAGGATAATTGCGTCAGCTGCTCTCAGCTTCTCCGGATCAGAGGTAAGCTCATTTTCAAGTCCTAAATAATCAAGTGCATTCTTTACGCTGAAAATGTTTCCTGCGCCGTAATCAACTATTGCTATCATTTATAATACTCCTTTCGTGGAAAGGGTCTTGCCCTCTGAAAGAGGCGTTACCGCTGTTTTCAGAGCGTGTGCCACAGCCTTAAAGGCTGCTTCGCATTTGTGGTGGTCATTGCTGCCGTACATCATGTTTATATGCAGAGTGATACCTGCGTTGAAGGCAAATGCACGGAAGAATTCCTCTGTAAGGCAAGCATCATAGCTGCCTATCATTGCATTGGTAAAGCTGCCCTGAAACACCAGAAATGGTCGATTGCTTATATCAAGACTGCAGAAGCTCAGTGCTTCATCCATAGGGATAAATGCGCTGCCGTAACGTGTGATACCGGACTTATCGCCCAGTGCTTCGCCAAGTGCCTTGCCAAGAACTATGCCTGTGTCCTCTACTGTATGATGACCGTCAACGTAGAGGTCGCCCTTTACACGGATAGCCATGCTGATTCCGCTGTGAACGGAAAGAGCAGTCAGCATATGGTCAAAAAAGCCTATGCCTGTATCAATGTCAGCTTTTCCCTGTCCGTCAAGGCATACCTTTACGTCAATATCGGTTTCTCTTGTGGTTCTTTTGATTTGTGATTCTCTCATGTGAGTAACCCCTTTAACTTGGAAGATCAATAATCATTATAATTCGCATCGAAATTCTCAAAGGCACTTGTATAAACCCAGCCGCCCGAATAAAGCTCTGTCTCATATTCCGATACGCCTGCTACTTTCTCAATACCTAATGTCTGAGGTGCTGAGTAGTATAAAGTAAATCTGTATACTGCACCATCTGCAAATATCAGTCCGAATTCGCCCCAGTTATCCGTATTCCACTGATAGCCTGAAACATTCGTATTCATAAGGTAGCTTCCACGTACATAATCTGCCTCTGATCCATTTAATCTGTACATATACGCAAATGAGGCATCACTGGGACGGAAACATAAATATGGTGTAAACTGTACGTCAGTTAAATAGGTATCCGCATCATCCCATGAACCACTTACTGAACCATAGAAATCACCCGGGTTCACATAAACACTAAGATCAATAGGTGAAAAATCAGGAGAAGTCATACATCTTGCACTGGCAATTACAGAAGTTATGTCATTATAAAGAGAGCTGTATTCTTCATGAAGTGCAGAATTTGCAATATCATACGTCACATCTGTAGGCGTATATGCAACTATATACTCCTTGCCAGCCGTGCCAATAAGATAGGATGAAGGAATACATACTTTCATGTCATCAGCAGATGCACGTTTTATCGAAAGCATTTTTCCCCACTTGTTTGCTTGATCTGTATCATAGCACAATTTACTGTATATTTTGTAGTCATCAATTATGATACGTCCTGCCCAGCTTGCCGGAAGTGTCATTGTACAAAGGCCATCACCGAAAGTTACATTAAATGAACCATCCGCATTTCGAGAAACTGAAGCTGTTTCGTCTGTTTCTACAGTTGCCGCCTCAGTGGGTGCTTCTGTCGCGATCGTTGTTTGAGCTGATGTTGTTGTTACAGCTGCTTTAGTTGTTGCTTCAGTAACTGAAGTCTGCTTAGTTTCACTGTCACCGCTGTCGGAAGATGCTGTTGTGATAACTGTACTTTCAGTTACCGCATTAGTTGTAAGTAACGAAGGAGTACTGCTGCTGTCCTTTCCGCACCCTGAAAGTATTGTCATTAGCAAAAAAGCTGATGAAATAACAGATATATTTTTCTTTTTCATTACTTCTCATCCTCAAATCTGACAGTAATAGCATTAGCGTGTGCAGTCAGACCCTCACGATTTGCGATCAGTACGATGTCATCCTTTGCGTTTCTGAGAGCGTCCTTTGTATAATAGGTGTAGCTTGAACGCTTGATGAAGCTGTTTACGCCAAGCGGTGAGAAGAATCTTGCTGTGCCGCTGGTCGGAAGAACGTGGTTGGGACCTGCGTAGTAATCTCCAAGCGGCTCGGATGCGTATGCACCAAGGAAGATAGAGCCTGCGTTATCAAGACTGCCGAGAAGCTCCATAGGATTTTCCATGAGAACTTCAAGGTGTTCCGGTGCGATTCTGTTTGCAAGAGCTGCCGCTTCTTCACGACTTTCACAGAGAAGAACTGCGCCATATGTATTCAGAGACTTCTCAATTATCTCCTGTCTTGAAAGATATGCTGCCTGACGGTTCAGCTCTGCTTCTGTCTTATCTGCAAGCTCGCTGCTTGTAGTCACAAGAATTGAGGATGCAAGAACATCGTGCTCTGCCTGTGACATAAGATCTGCCGCTACAAACTTCGGATCAGCATTTTCATCTGCCATAACAAGAATTTCACTTGGGCCTGCAATCATGTCAATATCAACTACACCGTAGAGAAGCTTCTTTGCTGTTGCAACGTAGATATTGCCAGGGCCTACGATCTTGTCTACCTTCGGGATCTCCTCTGTACCATATGCAAGAGCTGCAATTGCCTGTGCGCCTCCTGACATGAACACTCTGTCAACGCCGCAGATAGCTGCTGCTACCAGAATATCAGGGTTAGGCGTACCGTCCTTGCAGGGCGGTGTAACCATGATGATTTCCTTAACACCTGCAATTTTAGCCGGAACTGCGTTCATGATAACGCTTGAGGGATATGCAGCAGTACCGCCGGGTACATAGAGACCTACTCTGTCAAGTCCCTTTACACGCTGTCCGAGGATAACACCACTCGGCATAGCGTTAATAAAGCCCTGAGGAACCTGTCTCTGGTGGAAGTCACGGACATTCTCCATAGCATTGAGGAGCGCATTTACAAACTCCTCGTCAGCCTCTGTCAGTGCGTCGTTTATAACATCTCTTGGAACCTCATAATACTGGGGCAGGCTGCCGTCAAATTTAAGTGTATAGTCCTTGACAGCCTTATCGCCGCCTGCCTTTACATTTGCAATAATCTCAGTAACTGCCGCAGTAACACGTTCGTTTGTCTCGCCGCTTCTCTTATCAAGAAGCTCAAAAAACGCTTCTCTTTCTGCTGCGTCACTGGCATTTATTCTCTTCATCTCAATCATTGTTTTTCAGTGCCTCCTCTATCTTGGCAACAAGAGCCTGTATTTCCTGCTGACGAAGCTTCAGGCTTACTGTATTTACGATAAGTCTTGCTGAGATCGGGACAACATCCTCAACTACCTCCAGACCATTCTCACGGAGAGTTACGCCTGTCTCCACAATATCAATAATACCGTCAGCCAGCTCCAGCAGCGGTGCAAGCTCTACCGAACCTTCGATCTTTACAATATCAATATCCATATTCTTGCTCTCAAAGAATTTGCGGGCAACATTGGGATATTTCGTAGCAATGGTCTTTACACCGAATCCGCTGTAAAAGTCTGCATCCTTTTTAGTAGCAAGTGCAAAGCGGCAGCGTCCGAATCCCAGATCGCAAAGCTCAAAGAACTTGCCCTCCATCTCTATAATAGTATCCTTGCCTACAACGCCGATATCGCATACGCCATGCTCAACGTATGTAATAACATCGGCTGCCTTTGCAAGTACGACCTCCATATTACCATCAGGTATCGGCAGAATAAGACGTCTGCCCTTTTCTCTTACTGCTGTACAGTCGTATCCAAGCTTCTCAAAAAGAGCTACTGTATCCTTTTCAAGTCTGCCCTTTGTAAGAGCTATTCTAAGCGGCTTGTTCGTCATACTCACACCTCCATATCAGCACTGTCAACTACAACAATGCGTCCGATCTTCTTATCTTTTGCGTATTCTCTTGCAGCGTCTATATCATCAAGCAGAGAAAGCTCGACTACCACTCCAGTTTCATTGCGAAGCTTCTTGGCAAGAGCGATCGCAGTCATCTCGAATCCCGGCTCTGCATATACAAGAACATCTGCCGGCTTTACACTTCTTGGATTCTTCTTTACTGCAACTGTGGCAATTGCATCAATGTTTACGCCAAAGCCTGTTGCAGGAATATCATAACCGTAATCAGACAGAAGCTTGTTGTAGCGTCCGCCAGTGAGAACCTCATCGCCGTAGCCTTCAAGGTAGCCCTTGATGATAACGCCGGTGTAGTAATCTGCATTGTTTACCATGCCAAGGTCAACTGTAAGTCTGCCCTTGCCGATCATCTTTGAGATCTCGCCGTAAAGCTGTCTCAGATCATCCAGCATAATATTTATCTTTTCATTTGAATAAAGGCCTGCTGCCTTTTCAAATACCTCTTCACCGCCGAACATTGCAGGAAGCTTCTTCAGCGCTGTGATTGCAGGAGAATCTCCCATAGCATCAAGCATATCGTTAAGTGCAGGATAGTTTTTAGTTTCAATAAGATAACGGATATTCTCCCTCTCATCCTCAGTTGCATTCAGCTCACGCATAAGCTCCTTAAATACGCCAGCGTCGCCGATTTCCAGAGAGAAGCTGGTCTCAGAACAGCTTTCCAGAACTTCGATTGCTGTACTTACCATCTCTAAATCTGCCATATGAGAAGCACTGCCGATAAGCTCAATACCAGTCTGAACGATCTCGTTGCTTCTGCCTTTAAGTGCAGATTCGAAGCGGTATACACTCTGATTATAGAAAAGTCTCAGCGGAAGCGCAGCGTCTCTGAGTCTTGTTGCAACTACTCGTGCAATAGGCATTGTGCTCTCAGGGCGCATAACAAGAAGTCTGCCCTTGCTGTCTGTGAGCTTATACAGTCTCTCCTGAGGGTAATGTCCGGACTCAGTCTGGAATACATCATAAAATTCAAGAGCCGGTGTTGTCAGCTCGGAATATCCCTTGCTTCTGAATATATCGTGGATTTTATTTTCAGTCTCACGGCGGACAAGGCATTCCTCAAACAGGAAATCCTTAGTACCCTCCGGAGTAATCAGATCATATTTTCTCATGTTTTCCTCCTATACGCTTTATCATGCTAACATGATACTATATTAGCATATTATATATCAATTGTCAAGTTCACCGCATCAAAAGAGGCACATCTGACTTGATTTCGGCAGATCGCCAAAGGCGTTCAACTTTTCAAGAGTCTCTATCAGTGTTTTTGAAGCACCGCTTCTCTCCTGAAACTCCTCGATAGATATGAAATCACGCTTCTGTGCCGCCTCATACAAAGCATTTGCTGCGGCTGCACCTACACCGGACAGCGCACCGAAAGGTATACGAACCTTTCCATCTTCTACAATATAGCGGTTAGCCTGTGATTTGTAAATATCAACCGGCAGGAACTCACAGCCTCTTGAATACATCTCATTAACTATCATGAGAAGATCAAGAAGGTCAGTTTCCTTCTTGGTACGTTCGTTGCCCTTGTCTCGAAGGGATTCAATGGTATCTCGTACAGCTTCCTTACCCTGCATGACTATCTCGCAGTCAAAGTCATCGCCTCTTGTGCTGAAATATACTGCATAGAATTCAAGCGGTCTGTAAAGCTTGAACCATCCAAGCTTGATTGCGGCTGTTACATACGCCGCAGCATGAGCCTTGGGGAACATATACTTGATCTTCAGGCAGCTTTCTATATACCAGTCGGGAACATTGTGCTCCTTCATCATCTGGATACGCTCAGGCGTAAAGGTTTTTGGGGCTTTGCCCTTTCGTGTATCCTCCATTATAGAGAATGCCTGCTTCGGGTCAACGCCCTTATAGATCAGATATGTCATGATACTGTCACGAGTACCGATAACGTCTGAAATTGTACATATTCCCTGATCAATTAGGTCTTTAGCATTGCCGAGCCATACGTCTGTACCGTGAGAAAGTCCTGATACCTGTAAAAAGTCACTGAACTTGTTGGGCTTTGAGTCAAGGAGCATCTGGATGGTGAAGCCCGTACCCATTTCAGGAATACCGAGACTTCCCGTCTTGCAGTAGATCTCCTCTGCTGTAACACCAAGCTCGTCCGCATGGGTGCACATTCTTATTACTCTCGGATCTGTTGTAGGTACTTCACGTATGTCCATACCTGTCATATCTTCCAGATGCTTGTACATTGTGGGTACAACGTGACCCAGCTCATCAAGCTTCAGAATGGTATCATGGAGCGAATGAAAGTCGAAATGGGTCGTAATAACGTCGGAATCAGCGGAATCTGCAGGATGCTGGACCGGTGTGAAGTCGTATACGTCATAATCATTAGGCACAACGACCATACCGCCCGGATGCTGACCGGTGGTGCGCTTGATGCCGGTGCAGCCGATAGACAGACGGTTTATCTCTGTGGGGCTGCATATTCTGCCCCGTTCTTCGAGATACTTCTTTACGTAGCCGTATGCAGTCTTGTCCGCAACAGCGGCGATAGTACCTGCTTTGAACACGTTGTCACGTCCGAACAGTTCTTCTGTGTAGCGGTGAGCAAAGCTCTGGTATTCTCCGGAGAAGTTAAGGTCGATATCGGGAGCCTTGTCTCCGTCGAAACCGAGGAATGTTTCGAAGGGAATGTCATGTCCGTCACGATTCATTTCAGCTCCGCACTCAGGACAGTTCTTGGCAGGAAGGTCAAATCCGCTGCCGTATTTACCGTCGGTAATAAATTCACTGTGCTTGCATTTCGGGCAGACATAATGAGGAACAAGAGGATTAACCTCAGAGATACCAGCCATTGAAGCCACAAAGGACGAACCTACTGAACCTCGTGAGCCTACCTGATAGCCGTGGTCAACGCTGTCCCATACAAGCTTCTGGGCAATGATATAAAGTACGGCAAATCCGTGCTTTATAATGGATGTCAGCTCTCTGTCAAGACGCTTCTCAACAAGCTCCGGCAGAGGGTTGCCGTATATCTCATATGCCTTGTCATGAGTGATACGGATAAGGTCGTCCTCGGCACCGTCGATATTGGGAGTAAACGTACCCTTCGGGATAGGTCTTATCTTCTCCACCATGTCTGCAATGAGATTGGTATTCTCAACCACGATCTCATATGCCTTTTCCTCGCCGAGATATGCGAATTCCTCCAGCATTTCATCTGTTGTACGCAGATACAGCGGCGGCTGCTTGTCAGCGTCGTCGTAGCCCTGACCTGCCTGAAGTATCTCTCGGTATATTGCATCTCCGGGATCCATAAAGTGAACGTCACAGGTTGCACATACCGGAATACCAAGCTCCTTGCCAAGCTTTACGATAGTACGGTTATACTCTCTCAGCTCCTCCATATTTGCAGCAGTACCGTTTCTTATCATAAAGGCGTTATTTGCTGCAGGCTGTATCTCAAGATAATCATAGAATTTAGCAAGCTTCACAATTTCATCATGGGGCTTGTTTTCAAGAATCGCCTGAAACAGCTCACCGGCTTCACAGGCGCTGCCGAAAATAAGACCCTCTCTGTGCTCCATGAGAACAGATTTAGGAATAAGCGGCTTCTTATAGAAGCATTCCAGATGGCCATAGGAAATAAGCTTGTACAGATTTTTCAGACCAGTCTGATTTCGTACAAGAATGATCTGATGGTATGATTTAAGCTTTTTTACTTCAATATCAGCTGTCTTTGTATTCAGCTCATAGAGCTTTTCAAGCTTCTTCTCCTGAATAAGCTGACTAACAAGGTGAATATATATCTTCGCCAGCATCAGTGCATCACTGTCTGCACGGTGGTGGTCGAATTTGCCAAGCTTCAGCACCTTTGCAACATGATTGAGCTTGTGTCTCTGTATACCGGGAAGCATTACCTGGCACAGAACAAGCGTATCTATCGTCACAAAGTCAAAGTCAATACTCTGACGCTTGCAGACGTTCCTGATAAACGATGTATCGAACTGAGCGTTATGTGCTGCGAGCACAGGCTTTTTACTGCCGCAGAATTCCATGAATTTCTGCAATGCCTGCTTTTCACTGGGCGCATCGGCAACCATTGAATCGTTGATTCCGGTAAGCTCAGTTATCTTCTCAGGAATATGCCGTTCAGGGTTTACAAAGATCTGGAAGCTGTCAACGATCTGCATATTGCGAAGCTTAACAGCTCCTATCTCAGTTAGACGGTCATTGACAGGGCTGAGCCCTGTTGTCTCAACGTCAAATACGATTATTTCCTCATTGATGCTTCTCTCGTCAGGCTGGTCGATGATAAGCTTCTTCATAAGGTCGTTTACAACGTAAGCCTCGCAGCCGTAAATCACCTTGAAGTTATCATCCTTTATGCCGCCCCACGCATTCATAGCGTCAGGGAAAGCCTGTGCAATACCGTGATCAGTAATAGCAATTGCCGGATGTCCCCAGCTGTAGGCACGCTTTACAAGATCGCCGGCAGGAGTCATAGCGTCCATCTGGGACATATTTGTATGGCAGTGAAGCTCAACACGTTTCTTCTGAGCCTTGTCCTGCTTTCCGGCACGCTTGACAAGAACGATAGAATCAGGCTTCATTACATCCTCTCGTGCAAAGTTATCGTAGTCGATCTTACCAGAAATAAGCAGGGGACTTCCCTTCTTGATCTCACCGAGAGGCATTTTCGCTATATTGTCATTGGTATCAAATATCTTCACCAGAACAGAATTGGTGTAGTCAGTAACCTGAAGCGTAACAATAGTACGCTCTCCCCTTACCTCCTTGAACTCCGGCTTTGCGAAAACATCGCCCATGATAATGGAACGTCTGCCCTGCTGCTGAAGAGCCTCGTCTATAGAGGAAGGGATATCCCTTATCTGCCTGCCCTTTATAAGGACAGCGCTGTCAGCCTTGATTCCAGGGATTTCTGAGTTCACAGCAACAGCCTGAGCCTCAGCCGGAACAGGCTTGCTGTCATTCTTGGGTGCCTGAGCAGCTGGAAGAACAGGAACAGGCTGCCTCGGTATGCTTTCCTCTGCCTTCTGGATCATTTCCTTGAATTCTTCGTCAGATACAGCGTTTCCGCCTTCGAGCTCAACAGTTAGAAGCTTTGAAAACATATCCCTTATAATATCCCTGAGTCTTTCAGGCACATGATACTGCATAAGCATATCATATCCGCCGTTTTTAAGGGTTATATGAAGCTTGTCATCGTCAAGAGCAATTTCAGCTCCGTCAAGGAAGCCGTTCACAACCGACAGCTCACGCTTCAGGAATATGAGCAGGTCACTGAAATAGTCGAGGGTAAAGCTTTCCTCAGAGTATCTGGGAAGAATGCGTACAGACTCTATCTGCAAAAGCTTTTCCAGCTGCTGCTCAAATGAAAATACGTCAGATGCCGGAATAAGCTCAGGAAAATGTACATAAAAGGAAATACGTGTCAGGTTATCAGAATATGTCAGCTTATGAATCATGCCATCGTGCATTGACTCAGGTATATTGGGATCATATTCCTCAAAAAAATCAAAAAGACGGTATTCCACGATTCACTCTCTTTCTTACAGTTTTTCTATCTCAGACATAAGTTCCTCCAGAATATCCTCCTCACGGACCTTTCTGAGAACCTCGCCCTTTCTGAATATTACTGCACAGCCGTCACCGCCGGCAATGCCGATATCAGCTTCTCTTGCTTCACCGGGACCATTCACAACGCAGCCCATTACTGCTACCTTGATATCCTTGTCAACACTTTTGAGCGCCTCCTCAACCTTCTGGGCAGTACCTACAAGGTCAATTCTTGTTCTTCCGCAGGTGGGACAGGAAACGATCTGAGGGCCGCCTCTGAGTCCGAGACATCTGAGGATATCTGTTGCCGCTTCTATCTCCTTCTTCGGTTTGTCTGTGAGAGATACACGGATAGTTTCGCCGATTCCGTCATGGAGCAGGCTTCCGAGACCTATAGCTGATTTGAGCATTCCCATATGTGCTGTGCCAGCTTCGGTTACGCCCAGATGCAGCGGATAATTGCAGGTCGCAGCTGCTAATCGGTATGCGTCGATCATTGTGTGAACGTCTGAGGATTTGATGGAAATTACAATGTCATTAAAGTCACAGGCTTCAAGAAGCTTAACGTGACCCATTGCACTCTCTACCAGAGCCTCAGGTGTAGGTGAGCCGTATTTTGCAAGCAGCTCCTTTTCAAGTGAGCCTGCATTTACGCCGATGCGGATAGGGATATTTCTGCTGCTGCAAGCCTTTACCACCTGCTTTACTTTATCCATACCGCCGATATTTCCAGGATTTATGCGTATCTTGTCAATTCCGGCAGCCGCTGCTTCAAGAGCAAGGCGATAATCAAAGTGAATATCTGCAACAAGCGGAATGGATATCTTTTCCTTGATTGCAGGTATAAGAGCTATAGCAGACATATCCGGAATAGCAGCACGTACTATCTCGCAGCCCGCCCTTTCAAGAGATACAGCCTGCGCCACACTGCCAAGGATATCGTCTGAACGTGTGTTCAGCATCGACTGGATATATATGTGACTTCCGTCAAGAAGGCAGTCTCCTACTTTTACTGGTCTTACATTTCTTCTCATAGTTCTCATCCTTTCCAGAAATAATCAGAAAAACTTTGTAACATCCTGAACAGTTACAACTATCATCAGAAGGAACAGTGCTGCCATTCCCACAAGATGAACCATTGCCTCACGTTCCTTAGGAAGAGGCTTTCTGCGGATAGCTTCAATAACCATAAATAAGAAGCGGCTTCCATCAAGTCCAGGTATTGGAAGCAGGTTGAATATGCCTACATTGATAGTGATAAACACTGTCAGAGAAAGCAAGGAGCTGAGCTTTTCTGCCCAGTTATCTCCGGCAGTAGCCGCTTCACTGATGACCGAGATAGTTCCGACCGGACCTGACAGGTCATGGAAGCCGTATTTACCTGTAACCAGATCGCCAAGGGACATCCATACAAGCTTGCCTGTTGCGACAGTATCATTGAATGCAAAGCCTGCCACATTTAAGAAGTTCTTTTCCTCGCCCACGAGCTTGAAGTCCATGCGTCCGCCGGAAAGCTGATGCTCAAATTTTACATTATGGAGAGTGAGCTTTTCGCCGTCACGCTTTACCTCAAGGGTGAAATCGTTCTTATCAGTGGTCTGAAGTTTATAGCTGAGGTCTGTGATGCTCCATATATGTGAACCGTTGACAGATATGATCTCATCACCCGGAAGCAGACCGCATTCCTG
>JAZNOB010000187.1:0-2971 GCA_045580565.1 Ruminococcus sp. | reverse complement strand
CTGACAGACCACGCTGCTGTGTAGAACCATCCTCCACGATGGTTTTTCCTGGCTTTACCCACGGATAAATGTCATCTACACTTGCATTACCCTTTAATGCTTCATAATCTATCTTCGCAACAGTGCCGCTGTGAACATACTGAAGCAGAGTGCAAAGATACTTTCCGCCCATAAGCGGATCGTCCTTGTCAAGATCCCCGCCCATTTTTCCAGTAAGAGAATGGGAAATCAGCATTTTCATATAGTTGATGCCATTGTACTTATCAATAACCTTATAGTCATTGTTGCCGTTGGTACGGTAACCCATTTCAAATGCAGTAATGCCGTTTTCATTTGCTATGAACTGGAAAAATGCTATACCGTTTTCTGCGCCGATGCCCTTGAGGAAGGTCTTCATCTTCTCATCGGTGGTGCGCATATACATATCATAATACTTTGACGGAGTAAGCACTATATCACACAGACCGGAAATACGCTCATGATCCTCAGAGATATACTTTTCATTCAGACAGGAAAGACTTATTTCACCGTCAGCAATAGTATAGATCGCCATAAGCTCAGTTCCGATTATATAGTCCTCAATGATTATGGTTCTGCTTGCTGAGAGGCTGACTGCATATTCAACCGCTTCCTCCAGCTGTTCACGATTGTAGCATACAGAAATACCCTTGCATCCTGCATAATCAGTAGGCTTTACGATAACCGGAAACTCTACTGCATCCAGTTCTTCCTTTGTGACCGGATAGGAGTAGCAATAATCCTTTGCTATCTTCACGTTGAACTTTGTGCACAGATCCTTGAATGTACGCTTGTTTCTGGTAATCTCAATCTGCTCCTCAGTCGCATAGAACGGCTTATTGATTAAAGCAGCAATCTTTGCAGCAGCAAGAACACGGAATTCACTGTAGCCTGCAATAACGCCGTCAACTTTTTCTTCAATGCACTTATCTGCAACAGCCTGTACATCAGAATAATCTATGCTCCATGCTTCATCCGCCAGAGGCTTTGCAGGACTCTTGGATATATCGGTATTTCTGTCTGTTGAGATTACATAAATTCCCATCTGGTGTGCAGTCTGGATAATATTGATATCATTAACATCGCCGCCGATAACCAGCAGCTTTTTACCCTTCAGATCATTGTACATAGAATTATCCTCCATTACTTCTTTCCCGTATCAGGTTTGTATTTCAGACGTATTTTCATTCGTTTCAGCTTATAGTGCATACTGCACGACAGGTTGCTGTGAGGGCATCCGTCCAGCCATTTGACATAGACATTGGTATAGAAGTTATTTGCAGCATATTTGCAGTAGTCTACAGTCAGAAATCCGTACTTATAAAGTAGGCTTCTAATGATAACATTCTGCTCTGCACTGTCTGCAACGATAACCCTTCTGCCCTTTTCCTCTGCACATTCAATGCACTTTTCTATCAGCCTTGAGCTTATATGGCGACCCTTATACTCAGGACTTACCCCAAGAAGCTTAATGATACAAACCTCACCTTTGTGATACCAGTAATTAAGCTCACGGAATGATATCGTTACCGTTCCTACAAGAACATCACCAAGCATTGCAGTAAAACATACATCGCCCTCCCCGATCTTCGACTTAAGCTTTTCTACAGACTGGTTCGCTGTTGCATATTTAAGCCCTTTTTCTTCGTTGCTCTTATGGGCGGCATTCAGAAGCTCTTGGATCGCTTCGAAAGAAACGCTATCATCCTTTTCTTTTATAATTATTTCTTCCATAATGATTTGCCACGCTCCTTATTATGTCCACCATGTCTCAATAAGACTTGTATCTATTCTATCATAAAGCATATCATTTCCGTTTTCATCAAGAACCGAGAACAGTTCATATGCCTTCTCCACATCGGCTCTCAGTGCCTTCGGAGATTCATTGCAAAATGAGAACATACCTACCTTAATAAGTATTGCCTTATCGTCATTGCATCTTTGTCCAATGCGTGCACGTGTCATTGCAAGTGAGCAATCCTCCATAGCAGCGATCTCGTCCATTCCGTTGATCTCAGAGATCGTTCCCTTTTTCGCATACAAATTGATAGTTACACATTTAAGGTCAGCGTTTACAAGAGTATTATTCCTTACATATTCAGTATCTCCTGTAAGTGCATAGCTGATAAACAGATCCATAAAGTTCATATATCCTCTTCTGTATACGTATTCATACTGATGACCGCCTTCAAGACGATAGCCGCATTCAAAGAAAACAAAATCCTCATTCTCATCTACAAAACCAGAGAAGAATATACATCCGTTTTTTATGCCCATACCTTCAATCATCCTTCGCATAGCAGCATCTGCCTTGTCCATAGCAGCAGGCAGATGTCTTTCAGGATAAAGCCATGAGCTCTGAACAACTCTTTCAAAGCCGTTTCCTGAAGCGTTTATAGTATCACAGGAGGATATCAGCTCTATTCTGCCATTCTCAACGGCATAATAGAAATCTACCTTATCACAGTCATATATGTAATCCTCAATTATAACCTGCTTGCATACAGACTCCTCCATAGCATACGTATAAGCCTTTTCAAGTTCCTTCGGATCAGTTGCTATACTGATGCCTATAGATCCTGCACGGTCAACAGGCTTTACGATCACCGGAAAATGTGTCACGCTTTCCGGATCCGGATATTCTCTTACGACGGGAATGCCGTACTTGCGGCATTCATCCTTGAATTTGATCTTATCACGGGTGATTTCAAGCTGCTCCATTGTGCAGAAGCTTGGCAGTCCGAGCCTCTCACAGAGCTTTATCATATTCTCAACACGGAATTCACTGTAACCAGCGGTTATGCCGTCTACACCTCTTTCAATACACTTTTTTTCCAGTGCGTCAACATCAGCCCAGCTTATATCCCATGCCTCGTCCGCATGATATTTTGCCGGACTCAGACTGTAATCTGTGTGATTATCCGTAACGATAACATAAACTCCAAAACTCTGT
>JAZNOB010000186.1:0-6545 GCA_045580565.1 Ruminococcus sp. | reverse complement strand
GACTTGTTGCTACATCCATGCCCAACCCTGTATCCGGCGAAGCCGGAAACGGTATGCACGTTCATATGCTGCTCCTGAAGGACGGCGAGCCGGTATTCTCTGACGACAACGGCTATTCACATCTGAGCGAAACTGCACATTACTTCATGGGCGGTCTGCTCAAGCATATTTCCTCACTGTGCGCTATCACAAACCCAAGCACAAACTCCTTCAAGAGACTGGTTCCCGGCTTTGAAGCACCGGTTACAGTAGGCTACGCTACCTCCAACAGAAGCGCAGTTATCCGTATTCCGGCATATGCAAAGACTCCGAATCTGAGACGTTTCGAGATACGTAACCCTGACGCTACCTGCAATCCCTATCTTGCTTATGCAGCTATCCTTATGGCAGGTCTTGACGGCGTTAAGAATAAGATCGATCCTCATGCAAACGGCTGGGGTCCATATGACTTCAACCTGTACAAGCTGTCTGATGAAGAAAAGGCAAAGCTTTCTTCACTGCCTACAAGACTTGAGGACGCTTTGGACGCTCTTGAAGCTGACCACGACTACCTGACAGCAGGCGGTGTATTCCCAGAACAGCTTATCAAGAACTTTATTGCTAACAAGAGAAAGGAATGCTTTGAGCTTTCCAAGATCCCGCATCCGGCTGAATTCGACAGATACTTCAATCTGTAAGAATATCTCCATTGAAAAGCTGCTGCTCAGTTAATGGGCAGCAGCTTTTTCGTCCTGCACTTGCAGAAGTCTGAGATATGTGCTATAATATCAGCAGTTCATTTTACATGGAGGGAGGTAATCTTGTGAAACCTGCAAATTGTAAAAACTGCGGTGCGCCGCTGAATGACAGCGGAGTATGCGAGTACTGCGGAGCATCTCATAAGCCGGCTGCAAGGCACGGAAAGGCTGAGAAGGCGTTTTTTCTGATATTCTTTATGATATTCGCCCTTGTATTTACCATGCTGTTCAGCTGTAAATGCAGCATCAGACGGCGTGAGGACAGAATGAATGATATGATCGAAGGTTTCCTGTCCGGCGTTCAGGAGCAGAGAAATAACAGAGCCGGCGGCTTTGTCATAAAGACTGACAGCGGCAGGACATACAGCTGCATTGCTGAGGCTGAGTGAAACATAAAGCGGACGACTCAGATGAATCGTCCGCTTGTTTTGTGCTATTCGGATATAGGTGCAATTTCAGTCAGAACAGTAGCCCAGTATGTTTTTATACCAGCGCCGTTTTTTGCGTAGTAGGAGAGGATGGCGGAAGCGTCCGTCAGGTCAACCGTACCATTTTTGTCAACGTCTGCGCAATCAAGCTGATCTTCTGTAAAATCACTGATATCAAGCTCAGCGGATCTTCTGGCATACAGGCTGAGGGCGGCTGAAGCATCGGAGATAGTCACATAATCGTCGGAATCGACATCGCCTTTTACGGCGGAAGCTGAGGCCCATCCTACCATAGCCGGCTCAGGCGGAGACGGTCTTGATGAATGGAACGCAAACCATGCGATAGCTTTCCGGTAAATTTCGTGCTGTAACTCACTATCTTTCATGATGTACTCATAATCGCCGTATTCGCTGAAGATATCTGACTCGAAGTTTATATATGAATCTGCGCTGTATTGGAATTCGTTATTGCTACCGCCTTCTTTTATAAATACAAGCATATCTTCAGGGAATCCCATATCTCTGCACAGAGGTGCAAGATCGGTTCCGCCTTTGAATTCGTTCAAAAGTTCAAGGTCTACTGTAAATCGCAATTGAATTGGGTCAAATATTTCGTTGGGTATATTATAATATGAATACAGTTGTTCTGAGATTTCACATACCTCATCTCCGGAAAGATCTAAGAATTCTTCAAATGTATATTCCTCATGGAGCTGGAAATTGGTATCAGCTGTTTCCTCGGCGTTTGCTGTAAGAGGAATGAGGGAAGTCAGAAGAATTGCGGTGGAGGTAAGTGCGGTCAGAGATCCTTTTTTCATAAAAATCAACTCCTTAAAATCGTCAGTGAATATATCCTTTAGGGACACGCAGTATCTTTGTAGACAAATTGTGTACTCCTTAATATTATTGTATCATATGATATGAACAAAGTCAATAGCGGATTGTTTTTTTGTGTAGAAAATCACGTTTAATTTTTGTTTGTTTTGCACAACTGATGATAAACAAAACCCTCTGTCCCGATACTCCGGAACAGAGGGTTTTATAAAAAATTTCCAATTAAACAACCGGTTCGATAGGCACTGCGCAGTTATCGGATATATGCTGGATAAGCACAGCTGCATCTACGAAGTCAAGCTTGCTGTCGCTGTAGCAGTCGGAGTTTGCGGATGCTGTTCTGTTGAGTGCGATGGCACCGGTCAGCGCTTTATGGAGCAGGATAATGTCAGCCATTGTTGCCTCTCCGTCCAGGTTGGTGTCGCCGTACAGGGTTGCATATGCAGGATTGACGTCAGCTATAGAACCTGCGCTCTGTTCAGCTTCTATAATAACTCTCGTCAGATACTCGGACTTGCAGAAGCCTGTGATACCATTCCACGACACGTTGTACCATTCGCCGTCGGAGGAAATGACGAACAGCTCACTGCCATTAGGTATCTGGGCAAGGATATCTGCGCTGAGGCTTCCTGACGCTCTCAGATTCAGATGTCCGCCATTGGTTTCAACTTTATATGCACCAGCAGGATCGGCGGTTGTGACTGATGTTTCAGAGGTTACGACTTCGGTGGAGACAGTAGTCTGTGTGGCAGTTGTTGTGCTGCTTGCAGAAGCTTCAGTTGTTTCTGCGGAAGTTGATGTGGTCACTGAAGTGGTTGCTGCAGAGGAAGTCGTTGTTGTCGTTGTTGTTGTGCTTGCTTTAACAAGATAATCCATGCTGCAATAACCGGAATTTCCGTCCCATGTAACAGCTGCCCAGTTTTCGTCAGCTGCGGTTACGGTTACAGAAGAGCAGTCGGGAATCTGCGCTACAATGCTGTATGAGGTTCCTCTGCCTGAACGCATATTGAGATATGAACCGCCTGCGGATACGATGTATTCGCCTGCATATTCATCTGAAAGTTCTTTAGTGGTTGTTGCGGCGGTTGTGACTGTGGCTGAAGCTGTTGTCGTCGTCGTTACAGTTTCAGATCCATCAGCCAGAACAAGGTAATCCATGCTGCAATAGCCGCTTGTACCATTATAAGTTACCATAGCCCATGAGCCGTTGGATTCAATGACCTGAACCTCTGCGCCGGCAGGGATAGTTGTTAGTATTACACTTGAGGTCGTGGGCTGGCTTCTCATGTTGAGGCTTGTGCCGTTGGTGTTTACTATGTACGTTCCGGCAGCGTCTGCTGAACCGTCAAATTCGGTAGCCTTTGTGGTGGTTACAGAAGATGAACCGGAGGAGCCTGTACCAGTTGCAAAGTAATATGTAATGTAGCCACGGAGCTTCATATAATATGTGCCCACATCTGAATAGTAATTCAGCTCGTCATAGGATTTCCAGTCGCCGGATTTTGTTGTCTCACGTTTCTTGCCGGCGCCTGGATCATATACGAGAACCTTATCAGTTGACGGGTCGTAGTCTACGATGGCAATGAAGTGGTTGTACACCAGTGTTACAGCTACTTCCCCTGCGGAAAGCTTTGCCACGAGAGTGTCCCATGCAGCGTCAAAGGCTTCCTCGGAGCCGGGATAGCAGGCGTCTACATAGCTGCTGAATGCGTAATGGGTATCGAGCTGGAAACCGTACTGGCTGCCGTATTTTGCAGCAGCATTGGGTGCAATGGTAAATGCAGAGCCTACGCCCCAGATGTACTCATTTGCCGACGCCCAGTCTGCCAGATCATAGATATCCATGGTGTTGCCTGTGAGATAGCGGACAGCATTCACAATAGCCATAGCACCGCATCCGCTGTTGCCGATGTTGCCGTCGCCATAAGGATAGCTGCTCCATTCGTTGCCGTACTGCTGAAGGACGATCTCATCGGCGTCAGCTACAGTAGTACGTGATGTTATAAATCCTGTCGTCAACAGCAGCAGAACAGCTGTTAAGACGGATATGATCTTACGTAATTTTGATTTCATTGGTAATGTCCTTTCATAGGGTTGCCGCATTTTACTTTTCCTGTGATTTCGGCTGCGGGTGTATCACGCTCTCTTTCTTACGAGGTAGTTCATAAACCGTACCGATCTGAAACTATTTGTAATTGATTTGTAACCTCTTGGTTATTATATCACGCTTCTCCTGAAAATGGAAGTGTTTTTGAGAAAATTCAGCAATATCAACCATAACCATTGGCTATCAGGCGGCAGTTGTTGTGAATAATGCTGTAAAACTGAAGCTGCAGCTGGATGAGGAGATTGCTTTCGGAAGACTTTGAGAACTTTGACGGAGAACTGATCTGTAATAATTACAGAAGAACTGGTAAGCTTTGTTTGTGTAAAACGTCGGTATTTGAAATAATAATCTGTCAGAAATGCACAAAAAAGTTGATAGGGCAGGAAACGTGCTTGCAAAATCCGGCTTCGTATGATATAATATAAATGATACATTGTATCCGGAGATTACAGACCGGATGCAGCGGTATTCCAATTATGCTCTATTAAAATATATGACACAAGGTGTTAGGAGGAACATAAAGTGAGCGAAGTTAAAAAAGGTAAAAAGGTAACGATTCTGGGCGCAGGCAACGTAGGTGCGTCTATTGCATTCTCTATGGCTATCAAGGGACTGTGCTCCGAGATGGTACTTATCGACATCAACAAGCCTAAGGCTAAGGGTGAGGCTATGGATATTATGCAGGGCAACTCTTTCTATCCTGCTTGCGACATCAGAGATGGTGATTATCCGGATGCTGCTGGTTCTGACGTAGTTGTTATCACAGTTGGTATCGCAAGAAAGCCCGGTCAGACACGTCTTGACCTGTGCAAGATCAACGCAAAGATCATTGCTTCTGTAATGCCTGAGATCACAAAGTACGCTCCGGATGCTTGCTACATCATCGTAAGCAATCCTGTTGACGTTCTCACATACGAGGTTCTGCAGGTTTCCAATCTGAAGCCTTCTCAGGTTATCGGCTCCGGTACAGTTCTTGACTCCTCAAGACTCCGTGCTTGTCTCGCTGATCACGCAAAGGTAAGCTCCAAGAACGTACACGCTTATGTATTCGGTGAACACGGCGATTCCTCTATGGTTCCGTGGAATCTGGCTTCTGTATGCGGTATGCCTTTCGAGGATTACTGCAAGTGCGTGAGCGATCTGGGCGAAAAGGACGCTATCGTTCAGGAAGTAAGAGACGCTGGTGCTGAGGTTATCAAGTGCAAGGGCGCAACATATTATGCAATTGCTCTCTCTGTAAGCATGATCGCAGAGGCTGTTCTCCGTGATACAAAGACAGTTCTCACAGTATCTACTCTTCAGGACGGCAGCCGTTATGAAGGCGTTACAGATGTATGCCTGAGCCTTCCTTGCGTAGTAGGTGCAGCTGGTGTTGAGCGTGAGGTAACTCCTCCGCTGAGCGATGAAGAGCTGGCTGCTCTCCAGAACAGCGCAAAGGCGCTGCGCAGCGTAATCGACGCTATGCAGGACAACGCTGAATAAGCTTCAATGCAGTGACTGCTTAATGCGGTCACTGCTTTTTTGAGTTCAATGACATCGGGGATGTGACTGTTTGAAGGATAAAATGGTACTTTGTGTTTTGATGTGTCTGTTTCTTGGTTTAGCCGCTGTTGCATTCTTTTCGGTCACATCGGATGACGGCAGCAGTACTGATGAACAGGCTTCAATTATAGTATGTATGGAGAAGCTTACGGTTTCCGGAACGGATGCTGTACAGACATCAACTGTAACAACGCCTGCGGCCACTACAGTTAATACAGAGACTCAGTCGTCGTCTGCAGAACAGTGCATGACGAGCACAGCTGAATTGGTGCAGTTTCCTATCAACATAAACACTGCCGGAGCTGATGAGCTTATGCAGTTGCCGGGAATCGGCGAGGTAATTGCCGGAAATATAGTAGAATACCGTGACGCCTGCGGAGGATTTACGAGTCTGAGACAGCTGCTTGAGGTGGAGGGCATCGGTGAGGGGCGATATGAGATAATCGTGAACCTTATCTATATAGATGTGGACGTTGACTATATAATAGTAGAAACATCACCGCCGGAAACCTGCACAGTGACAGAAACAACGACAACAGAATGGATTCCTGTAGTGCTGGATGTGAATGAGGCGGACGTGGATGGATTTGATGCTCTGCCCGGAGTTGACAGGGAGCTGGCGGAAAATATCGTGGAACTGCGGCGGAAAATAGGCGGTTTTGCAAATCAGCTGGAGCTGCTGTATGCAGATGGTATGACCAGAGAGATATACATATCTATAATGGATTATCTTGAATGCAATAGTCAGGAGGGGATCTCGGAGGACGGTCGAAATTACTGAAAAGGGATTAACCGTTTTGTAACCTTTGCCTGAAAATCGGGATATTCATTGTTATAGTGCACAATAAAAGTTGAAAATGTATGGTTATAAAACCGAAAATAATGAATGAATGGTAT
>JAZNOB010000185.1:0-8734 GCA_045580565.1 Ruminococcus sp. | reverse complement strand
TTTCATCACACATCTCTTTGGCTCACAGAACGCCATGGCTACGATCCGACTTATCTCACTTCCGCTTTCTGTTTCATGGAGGAGCACCATAGTTGCAGCTGCGTCAACTTCCTGTTCTTCCGAAAAAACTATTCTGTCACGAAATATAACGGCAATTACACATACGATCACAGCAGCCAGCACCGCAAATGTCAGCAGAACAGCTACTGACAGTTTTAATTTTTTCATATCTGAACCTTTCACTTCTTAGCCTTAGTCACATCCGTCCTCATAGTAAGTGCGATCCTCTTACGCTTCACATCCACATCCAGTACACGAACCTTTACCACATCGCCTACCTTGACCACATCCAGCGGATGCTTTACTCTGCGGTCTGAGAGCTGTGAGATATGCACCAGACCGTCCTCATGAACGCCGATATCCACAAAACAGCCGAAATCTATAACATTGCGGACTGTTCCAACAAGCTCCATGCCCGGTTTCAGGTCTTTCATCTCCATGATGTCACCGCTGCGCATGAGAGGAGGCGGCAGCTCGTCACGAGGGTCACGTCCCGGTTTTGCAAGCTCCTTTACAATATCGTTTACTGTAGGTACGCCTACGCCTGCCTTTTCTGCAATTGCAGATATACCCTTTTTCTCAGCAAGCATCGGAATTTCAGAAAGTGCCTTACCGGAAAGATCGGCAAGAGAAAATCCGCATTCTGAAAGAATACTCTTGGCTGCGTCATAGCTTTCAGGATGCACTGCTGTATTGTCAAGAGGATTCTTTGCACCGGGTACACGGAGGAAGCCTGCGCACTGTTCAAATGCCTTGGGTCCCAGTTTAGCGACCTTTTTCAGCTGCTTTCTGTCAGTAAATGCGCCGTTTTCGCTTCTGTATGCTACGATATTCTTCGCAATAGTCTGATTGATGCCGGAGATATGAGACAGCAGTGAGAATGAAGCTGTGTTCAGGTCAACGCCTACATGGTTTACACAGTCCTCCACAACGCCGTCAAGAGCCGCTGTCAGTTCCTTTTTAGGCATATCGTGCTGGTACTGACCAACACCTATTGCCTGTGGATCTATTTTTACAAGCTCTGCAAGAGGATCCTGCATACGTCTTGCAATGGAAACTGCGCTTCTGAGAGAAACATCATACTCCGGAAATTCCTCTGCCGCAAGCTTTGACGCTGAATACACTGACGCTCCTGCTTCCGATACTACCATGTATGCCGCTTCATGAGGAATGGTTTTCAGCACCTCTGCAACTACGGATTCTGCTTCTCTGGAGGCTGTACCGTTGCCGATGGATACGGCTGTTACATGATGCTTTATCATCATCCGGCGGATGGTATCCTTGCCCTGTTCCATTTTTGCGCCTGCACCTATGGTTATGTATGCTACGCCTGTATCAAGAACCTTGCCTGTGGGATCGACTACCGCAAGCTTACAGCCTGTACGGTATCCGGGGTCTACGCCGAGAACTGTTCTGTCCTTCAAAGGCGCACCCATAAGGAGCTGTCGGAGATTTGATGCAAATACCTTTATTGCCGCTTCTGCCGCAGTTTCTGTAAGCTCACGTCTTATCTCACGCTCTACCGCCGGAAACAGAAGTCTTGAAAAGCTGTCCTCTGCTGCTGTCTTTACAAGCTGACCGCAGGGACTTTCGTTCTTCACGAATTTACGTATCATTACAGCCTCTCCTCTGCTCTCTGGAAGTGCCACTGTAACCTTTAATGCACCCTCACGTTCACCTCTGTCAAGGGCAAGGATGCGGTGTCCTACAAGCTTCTCCACAGGCTCGCTGTAATCGTAATACATCCGGTAAGGCGTTTCGGCTTCTGCGTCAGTCGCCTTTGAAAAGATAGTTCCCGAAAGCTGTGTGAATCTTCTCATCTGCTTTCTGAGATCGGCATTATTCGCCATTTCTTCAGCTAAGATATCCATTGCACCCTGAAGTGCTTCTTCGGTGCTGTTCACTTCAAGCTCCACATTTACGAAAGCCTCAGCTTCCTTTTCAGGGTCAGTTTTGAAATCCTGCTCCATGAGGATACGTGCCAGCGGTTCAAGTCCCTTGGCAATAGCCGCAGACGCTCTCGTCTTACGCTTAGGACGATATGGCAGATACAAGTCCTCTGCTTCTACCAGTGTTTCCGCATTTCGTACTTTATCTGCAAGCTCCTCTGTAAGCTTGCCCTGAGCTTCGATAGCAGTGATGATCTCCTCCTTGCGTGCCTCCAGCTTACGGAGATACTGAAGTCTTGTATCAAGCTGACGTAATACCTGATCGTCAAGTGAGCCTGTTACCTCTTTACGGTAACGTGCGATAAACGGAATGGTCTTGCCGTCGTCCAGAAGCTCCACGGTTTTGTCGATCTGTTCTATGCGGAGACCAAGCTCCTCTGCTATTTTCTGATGAATATTCAATTTCAACACTCCTTTGTTTTATGCACATAAAAAGGGCAGGCTATCATAGCGGTAAAGCCTGCCGCTTATTGTTTATTGCAGGGCAAGTCCTGATGTATCATAGGAAAAGCTGTCATAACTCCTCAGAAGCAGAGCTGCAAGCTTCTGGTTTGACAGAGCTGATATATCTCCGCTGTTCTGTACCCATTCGTATCTGAGCTTCAGATCTGTCAGCTTTCCGGAAAAGCTTCGCTGAGCAGCAAAATAATCTGCCTTCAAAGTCTCCTGCGGCTTCTGGGTATCATCATAGACCTCATATTCAATATTACCGTCAACTGCTGTTTCACGGAAATAATATCTTTCCTGAATCTTATTCTCATGGATGAAAAAGCTTCCTGCCACTGCGCTCTCAGAATCCTCAGAACGGCGCATATCAGATGAAATATATAGCATTTCATTTGTGTCTGGATGGTAGCACAGGGAAAGCTGCTGACCCACATCAAAAAATCCGCCTTCATCAGGAATAACTATCTCTATCTCCTCAAGAGTACAACTGCGGACACGATATATCCTTGCGTCAGTCCGTGCAGTTTCCCTGTCGTAAGAAATGCTAAGAAACTCCGGACTTCCATCAAAATCCATATCAAGAAAGCAGCATGAGGTATATCCATCGTCGGGCTTCTGAAAGCTCCACTTATCACGCTGCTTCACAAGCATCATGACTATGTCCTCAGAGGAATAGACTATATTCTCAGGCTCAAGCGGCACTGCGGCTTCACTTCTCTGCTGCCATAAGTACACACCGCCTATTACAGCTGCAAGAATACATACTTCCAGCGACACCGCAGCTATCTGAATGATCAGTTTTCTTATACGCCTGCTCAGAAAACGTCTTTCACCGTTTTCCTCCTCCGAAGACTCCTCACCGTCTTTTTTATACAGAACCGGCATAGGCGGAAGCTCACTCCATGTAAACACATCCTGAGCCTCATTTTCAGTTTTTCTTTCATATTCAGGGCAGTTCACAGGCACACTTCCTTTCCCGTATACTCCGAGTCATTTTATTATAGTATATCACACTTTCAATTAAATTGCAAGGATTTTATGAATATATGGCAAAAAACATCCGGAGCACACAGGTGCTCCGGACATAGTCACAGCTGAATATACCGTCTGAGCAGCCTTTTCGTCCAGCTTCCGCTTTTCTTTACCGGAGGTATCATCCGGCAGAGCTGCTCCATATAATGGGCAAGACCTCCTACTGCTGAAAGGTCTGTTGTGTAGAAATTTCTCCCTATGTTTGTAAGATCCATAACCGCAGCCATGCTGTCCTCCTGAACAGCAATAGACACACCGCACTGGGTAAGTCTCAGATCCATTTCAAAGGACGGCAGATACATGGTATACCCTGTATGCTCAGTTTCTGATAAAAAGAACCTGAGCTGCTTTTTCAGCTGCTCAGAGGTGATATAAGCGGGTCTGCCGAGTATTCCTGAAAGCACAGGGTCAGTATACCTCTCCTCCCCCAGAAGTCTCAGTATCTGGTCGCCGTTATATATCCTGATACATCTGCATATGCTTCGTATGCTTGCACGGAGCATACTTACTCTCAGGCACTCAGCCGTCTGGGACTCCTCCGCACCGTTTGCTTCCATGACCTCACGGAGAAGCCCCGGCGGCATATGGAGAAAGGATGGTACGGTTTCAAGAAAGTATACATTCATCAGCGGATGAACATCCGCCTTCATGCGTGTGTATATCTGCGCCGGATCATTTCCGCCGATATGCTGGTTCACCGGTCTTGACTCTGCCATCAGCAGCTGCATCCAGCTGTAATAATAATGCGCAAGTGCAGGCTCCTGCATAAGCGTTGTTACAGGCGCTTCTCCGGGAAGCATCCTCACCAGAAGGACAGCCTTTAAGCCTATTGTCATAAAGCTCTCAAAATTCGGCAAGAGCGCACTCTCCGGCATACGGTAATATGTAACACGTTCGTTCAGATACAGAGGCAGACGTCTCAGTATTATCCTGCCCTCCGGATATTCATTTACCTCCGGCGTAAGTATATGTATGCAGAAGCCTCTCTTTACAGCCTGCATCAGCTTATCAGCCGTATACTGAAACAGCTGCTGCTCCATTGCGTCAAGGGCGAATATTCCCCAGTCTGCTATGCAGATATCACAGGGCTTCTCCATTTCCTGAACTGTCTGCCAGAAAGCCTTTACTGCTGACGGTATCCTTTCATTGCCCTGAGGAAGATATATCTTTATTGGCACACCGGCTCTGTCCTTATGCTTTTCCCTGCTTACAGCAGGTTCAGTCCACTCCATGCCCAGTGCCCTGCTGAGAGCCTCTCTCTGAACAGCCGGAGAAGCCTCACCGGATACAGGCAGTATCCTCTCCATAACACTCTCCAGTTCTTTCCTGTCCGCACCTGCAAGAAGCAGCTCTGCAAGCCTGTCCTGCTTTGCAGGTAAGCCTTTACCGGTTTTCCAGTCCTCTATCGTTTCAATGGATACTCCTGCCGCCTCTGCAGACTCCTCCTCAGTGATCCACCCAAGCTCCAGAAGATATCCGAATAATGTCCTTTTCTCCATGTCTGCGCCTCTCTCCAAAACCATTAGCCGTATTGCAGGCATATACCCGCTGTTATATATGATATCAGATACAGACGGCGAAACTTATCGTATTCCGTGATAGAACGCAGTATTATTCTGACGGATAGCAAGAGCTTATGTATATGCAGGAAGAATGCTGTCAGTGGAGCCGGAGAAGTTGTTTTAACAGGAATTTAATTGACGATGACCGGATGGTGTGATATACTGAAATTAAATAAATATTTCAGGAGATAATGGCTATGGCTGCAAACTACAGGATCCTTATTGTTGAGGATGACCGTTCAATTACTAATATGATCCAGACAGTACTTGAAACGAATAACTATATCGTGCTGTGTACCGACAACGGCACCGAGGCTTGCTTCATAGCTGAGAACCACTGTCCTGACCTTATACTTCTGGATCTTGGACTTCCGGATGTAGACGGAACCGAACTTATAAAGCGCATACGCCAGTGGTCTGCAATGCCTATAATCGTTGTTTCTGCAAGGACCCATGAAACCGACAAGGTAGCTGCTCTCGATATGGGCGCAGACGATTATATCACAAAGCCCTTCGGTACAGGCGAGCTTCTTGCACGTATAAGAACTGCGCTTAGACACGGCGGTACGTTTTCCAGTCAGAACGATATTAAGCAGACCGGTAAATATACTGTAGGCGGACTTGTCATAGATTATGACAGATTCAGAGTCTACATAGACGGCACTGACGCAAAATTCACCCAGAATGAATTCAAGCTCATAGCCTTTCTCGGCAGGTATGCAGGAAAGGTCATGACATATGATACCATAATAAGAGCAATATGGGGCCCCAATGCAAATGCCGACAATCAGATACTACGTGTAAATATGGCGAATATACGCCGCAAGATCGAGAAATGCCCTGCCCATCCGGAGTACATATTCACCGAGGTCGGCATCGGCTACAGGCTTGCGGATGAAGAATCCTTCAGAGAGAATAACCGTCAGCAGCCAAGATAAATACAGACAGAGCACGCCTGAGAAGCTTCGGGCGTGCTCTTTTGCGCTGTTCAGTAAAGCTCCTCCGATCGTATCAGGTTTGTGCAATTAAGAGGAAAAATTCATTATATAGTATTGAAATGTGTGGAAATCTATGGTACAATTAGAATGATCAATTTTTACGTTCTGATCAAAAGGAGGATTTTCTATGAAAGGAAAGGCAATAGCAATTCTGTGTGCAGCTGTCCTTACAGCAGGTGCAGTACCGCAGCTTGATTTTATTGCAGCCGAACACGCCGCTGCAGCTTCAAAGCCGGGCGATGTAAATCTTGACGGGTATGTTAATACCAATGATATTCTTATGGTGCAGAGGTATCTCTCAGGTGAGTCAAAGCTCACAGCCTCACGAAAGAATTACGCTGATGTTACCAGTGACGGCAAGCTGAATGTACTCGATCTTGCCCTTATCAAGAAGCTTGCGCTCAGTGAATCATCACCCTATATGAACCTGCTCATAAACGAGGTGTGCAGCTCCAACAAGAGCTGCTATAAGGATGGTGCAGGCAATGCCCCTGACTGGGCTGAGATATATAATCCCATGGATATTGATGTTCCGCTGAAGGACGTGGGGCTTTCTGATATTGATACGGACAGATTTATCTTTACATTCCCTGACGACGCTGTTATTCCGGCAGGCGGATATGTTATCGTCTGCTGCGACGACCTGGCTTCGGAAACTGAAGGAGAATATCATGCTCCGTTCAAGCTCACATCTGCCGGAGAAACACTGTATCTTACCCACAGAACAAAGGGCGATATCGACAGCGTTGCATTCCCGCTTCTTGACAAGGATATCACCTTCGGCAGATACAGAAACGGCAGTGATACTCTTGTACGCCTGACGCCCACTCCGGGCAGCTCCAATGACGGAGGTACAAATCTTGACGATATCACAGAAGCACCGATATTCTCCGCTGTCGGCGGATTCTACGACTCCGGATTTGACCTGAGCCTCACTGACGCATCCGGCAATAAGATATACTACACTCTTGACGGAAGCGACCCGAGAACCTCTGATACTGCAATAGAATATACCGGCGCAATCAAGATATACAACAACACAAGCGACCCGAATGTATGGAGCGCTATAGACGATATTACGCTTCAGGATTACAGAGTGCCATCCTATAGCGTTGACAAGGGAATTATCGTCAGAGCAGCTGCTTTAAGTGAAAGCGGAACCTACAGCGCTGTTGAAACCAACGGCTACTATATCGGCAAGACTGCCGCATATTACAAGGACATGAAGGTAGTTTCACTTTCCACGGACGGCGATTACCTCTTTGATGAGGACACCGGAAATTACATGGTAGGCAGCGGCTATTATGAGTGGCTGAAAACTCACGCAGCTCTTTCAGATAAGCTCAGCACGGAAAACCCCACCAACTACAACAATAGCAGCAGAGAGTCTGAATTCCCTGTGAATGTTCAGGTATATGAGAACGGAACTCTTGCATACACAGAAAACGTCGGTGCACGTGTTACCGGCAACTGGTCGGCAGGCTATCCTCAGAAGAGTATACGCCTTTATGCAAGAAGTGAATACGGCGCATCCAAGATGAATTATGAGTTCATTGACGGACTTATGGGGGCAGACGGCACAGTCATTGATGAGTATGACAAGATCACCCTCAGAAACGGCGGTACCTGCAATGCGCTGCTCCGCTTCCGTGACCTTTGTATACAGGAGCTTTGCGAGGACAGGGATGTTGACGTCCAGAACGGCGAACAGTGTATCGTATTCATAAACGGCGAGTTCTGGGGTATGTATTTCATGCGTGAAAGACTTGAGGCTGAATATATCGAATCTCACTATGGCATCGACAAGGACAATGTGACCATGGTCAAGAACGGTTACCTTGAGGATGGCGACGAAGCTACAGCTCTTGCATTTGACGAGTTCCTCAGATGGGCTGGCACAGCTGACATGACCGACCCTGCAAACTACCAGAAGGTATGCGATACTATTGATATCCAGAATTTCATGGACTATGTGACCATCGAGACATACATCAATAACGTGGACTGGGCAACGGATTACCTCAACAACTGGCAGATGTGGAGAGCAACTGTTCCGGATGAAACTATAAACGATGCTGACGGCAAGTGGAGATTCATGCTCTATGACCTCGACTTTGCAGCTGACTACTTCGAGACAGGCACCACATATGCAGGCGCAGACAGCCTGAATCACCTCTACATGAGCGAGAATGACTACAACTTTGTTCCCATGTTCTATAATCTGCTGAATAACGAGGAATTCAGTGCGGCGTTCTATGATACCTATGTTGAGATCATGGAGACTACCTTTGATTCCACAGCAGTAAACGCAAAGGTTGATGAATTCGTCAGAGAAACAGAGGCAGCAGAAAGAGCAACAAACACACGCTTTGACTACGAATGGGGCAATCAGCAATACGCAAGCGAAGTCCAGCAGCTCAAGGATTACTTTGCACTGCGTCCCAAATATGCTAAGCTTTACCTTGACCTGCTTTATGGCAACGATCTTGGTGAAATGACTGATGTTTCACTCAAACCTGTAGCAAACTGGACTCACTACGGAAGTGCAAGCTTCCAGAAGGATACAGCCAATAACGCTTTCTATGCAAATGTTCCATCGCTTTGTGCAAATCCATGGGATATTCAGGCTCAGTGCAGCGGAATAACACTTGAAAACGGACAGCTGTATCAGATAAGCTTTGAGGCA
>JAZNOB010000184.1:0-4139 GCA_045580565.1 Ruminococcus sp. | reverse complement strand
AAAGGCTGTTGAAAGAAACAGCGGACCACAAGAAGTAATGAAATTCGTACTGATTGAGGCTGGCTTGGCGGGTGTAACTGTAAGTTGTAAGCGTTATATCAAAGACAGCATAGGTGAACGTAATTCGGAGTGATGACGATTCCGGATCTTCGGCAGAAAGCCTTTACATAGATGCTGAAGTATAACGACGATCAAGGGTGATTCCCATGTATGATTTATCTGTTATTTAATCGTGCAGAAATATCAATGAAAGGGTGAGAATCCGATGGCACCATCCACAATGAGCCGTCTGGATTGGAACTGTAGCTGGTAAGCGACCAAATGGTGAGTGAGGGCTGATTAACTTCAGTGAGTGCCGCCGCTAAAGTAATGATTATCGTGCCGGTTACATCCAATTTCAGATGAATGTAACTGACTAAAATTGAATATTTAAAATCAACAAATAATCCCCATGTAATGAAGATTACACAGTATTTAAAGGTGAGACCAATGGCTTAATATTTTCTCGTTGCGCAGCTTAGACTATGAGGAAGAGGCGTGATTATTATGAAAATGAATTTTGCTAAGAAACTATTTAATCCTTAACAGCAAGGAGTGAGTCCCATCGAAATTTATGCGGAAGAATGAAAGTTCTTCCATACTGAAATCGGGCAAAATTGAATATCAAAAGTATAACTGCCGTGTCGGATGATGCGGCAGTTTTGTGTTTTCATGCAGTTGCTTGACATAAATTTCCGTACGTGCTATAATAATTTGGTTGTCTATCAAATGTTGGGGTATTTACAACCCCCCCAGTCACGCCGCAGGCGTGACAGCTCCCCTTACTAAGGGGAGCCTTGGTCGGTGTGCTCCGCACATTGTCAAAATCCCCCCAACTTTTGGTTGAGAGCCTATAATTTTCAGTGTTGATCTACTTTAATGTGATAATACAAGTTTAGTGAGAAAGGTGATATTTATGAAAAAAAGAGTCTTAGCAGTCCTTGCAGCCGGAACAGTTTGTTTGTCATCAACTGGCGGAATTACGGCAGCTGCAGCGATCGCAAAGGGCGACATTAGTCAGAACGGAAGTGTTGACCTTTCCGATGCATCTGAGGTGCTGAACTACTATGCAAGGAGTGCCGCAAGCCTCAGCCCTGTTTTCAGCAGCGACGCTGAGCAGAATGCACTGCTCTTCAAGGCAGCCGATGTGGACGAAAACGGCGTTATTGATCTACAGGACGCATCATACATCCTGACCTACTACGCATATTCAGCAGCAAGCCTTGATCCGGATTGGGACAGCCTCATTTCCTGCGGCGGCTCAGGTGAAGTGCCTGTTCTTGGTACTCCGGACGGTACGCTTAGTGAGGGCGGCGATGCGCTGACGATCATGAGCTGGTCTGATGATGAGCTTGGGCATACATTTGACATTGCCGCTCAATATGGTGGTGTTCCCAGAGAAATGATTGAATATAAAAATGTGGGCGCCAGCGGATATTTTGCGTCTGAAAAATATGCACAGGTTTTTGCATCCGGTGAGGACGTTGATATTTATATATGCGATGGTGATTGGGTAAAGGAGTATGAGAACAATGATTCCTACTCAGCGCCGCTGTCAGCTGTAGGCATTACTGAGGATATGTATGCAGAGGCTTTTGAATATACAGTTGAGGTTGGCAAGAATAGTGACGGAGTACTTAAAGGTGCTTCTTGGGAAAGTGCAGCTGGCGGTTATGTTTACAGAACTGACCTTGCAGAAAAGTATCTTGGTATCACAAACCCAACTGATATGCAGGCTGCTATCTCCGACTGGAATGGCTTCTGGAATACTGCTGAGAGAGTTTACAATGCTTCCAGCGGAGTTACTGCTATGGCAGACTCCTTGACCGGCGTTATCAGACCATATATCAATGGCAGCAGAGGCACTTCATGGACTAATGCCAATAATGTTCTTTCGTCGGCAAATATCAGATCAGAGCTTGAATGGATGGTGCCTGAATTAAAGCACGCATATGATTATGGTTATATAAGCACAGCATCTCAGTGGACGGACGGTTGGCTGCCGCAGGGTATGAGTGCTGGTGTTCAGGCTAATAAGACTTTTGGTTTCTTCTTCTCCACATGGAATCTTGCAGAAGGCTCACAGATTGCTCAGGCACAGAACGATCCCTTCGCTGAAGGCTCTACTTATGGTATGTACAATATCGTTCCCGGACCTGCCGGATGGTACTGGGGCGGTGCGTGGATGTGCGTATATCCTGGAACTGACAATGCCACTGAAATAGGCAGATATATATACTCTATGACTGTTGACCCTGACGCAATGAAAGCCTTTGCAAAGGTAAATGATACATATGACATGGTAAACAACAAGAAGGTCATGGAGGAGCTTGCTTCGGATGCTTCTTTCAATAACCAGTATCTCGGCGGTCAGAATCCTTATACAGTACTTATGGAGTCTGCGGAAAAGGTAAACGCTGAAATTATATCTGAGTATGACGCAGATGTGATGATAGATATTGGAATAGCTCTTTCTGATTACTGTGAAGGTAATATCAGAACTGAGAGTAAGTGTATAGACAGTGTTATCGCTTACCTCGAGGAAGACGGCTATACAGTAGAATAACAAACAGCAAGGCTGCTGCACATAAACCGTGCAGCAGCCTTTGTCATACATATATGATTTTTACGCTTCCTCAGCCTGAGCGAACTGACTCTCGTGACGAGTGAAGAAGTCTGTACGAGGCGGCAGGAACTTCAGCTTGTGGTTTTCGCCGGTAAAGTAGGTGAGAGGCTCGAAGATAGTATCCCATGACCAGATACGTTCATCCACCTGTAAATACTCACGGAGCTTTTCAGTACCGATAGGTGCCATAGGATGGAGCAGAACGCCTGCTGTACGGATCATGTGGAACAGGTTGGCAAGTGCCTGAGACAGCTCTTCCTTTGTAATATCATCCGGCTTTACGGCTCTTGCCATATACTTGCTTGCATTTCTGATATAGCTGTCAAGTACATATGTGCACTGATGGAATGCAAACTTTGACATATGTCTCTCATATTCCAGTATAGCCTTCTTAGCATCCGCAAGAACATTCTCCTCCGGCTGTACATCAGGCATAATACCGTCAAGATGATTCTGAGTTGTATAGAACGCAGTACGGATCATGCGGTTGTATACATTGGACAGCAGCAGACCGTCCTTTACAACAGGATCTGCATCTTCAGGCTTAGCGTCCGGATTATAGGGCTTGGGCATAAAGCTTACTGAACGCTGGCCAAGACCCAGACCAAGCCAGTGCATACGCAGCTGTTCGGGTGTGTAGTGATCAAGGAGATCGTCAGCCATAGGCGGCTTTACTGCGCCGGAGCTGGACGCCTTCTTGTCAAGGAAGAGGATGTGGTGATTTGCCACGATAACAGGCATCTGAAGCTCGCCCTCAGGCGGATTCGATGTCTTTTCAGCAGACGCCTGCTGAGCCATCCACATAGCTGGTTCTGCGATACCGTAGAAGTAGATGTTGTCCTGACCGATGAACTGATATACAGTAGAATCCTTGCTGCACCAGTAGTCCTTCCATTCCTCGCTGTCCTTGCCGGACTGTTCAAGATAGGTCTTGGTAAAGGAAATAGGTGCCCAGAGAGACTCCGGCCATACCCATACAGTCAGACCCTTTGTATCCTCAAATTCAGGCGCAGGTACGCCCCACTCAATGTTGCCGGTCAGACGGAACGGAACGAGAGTTTTACCGGTACGATAGCGGATCTGATTTTCAGTAAGAATTCTGCAAGCCTCGTCACAGTCAGAAAGCGTTGTAAATTCAATTGTAAATGATGGCTTCTTCTTTTCTTCAAGGTATGTGTGCTCCGGCATGGTATCACGAAGCTCAAGATACTTTTCCTCAAACTCACGCTTTACGTAAATTACCGGAGGCTTTAAGAATTCTGAAATTGTCTTATGCACAACAGGACGCACATCCTTGCGCTTCTGCATATCCTGTACCCATTCTTTAAGCAGACCTTCATAATCGCGAAGCTTGAAGTACCAGTTGGTAACAGGCTTCATTGTAGGTGTTTCACCTGTAAGAGTACTTACAGGATTCAAGAGATTCTCCGGCATATACTGATGACCGAGATCGCATTCGTCTGCATAGCCCTTT
>JAZNOB010000183.1:0-1654 GCA_045580565.1 Ruminococcus sp. | reverse complement strand
ATGTGAATTATTGTTTATATGTGCCGAAGGCACAGCACGAAAGCCTCCCCTTAGTAAGGGGAGGTGGCACGCCGCAGGCGTGAGGTCGGGGATTGCGAGTAGAAAAGTAAGCTAAAATTTCAGCATTACTGCGCTTTTTACAATCCCCTCAGTCAGCTGCGCTGACAGCTCCCCTTACTAAGGGGAGCCTTTGGCGGTGCGCTTTGCGCATTTAAATTGCACGCAAAACTAAAATTCACTTATGATACTTACTTCCCGACTGTATCTGATAGCCCCTGTATATCTGCTCCATGAGCATTACTCTTGCAAGCTGGTGGGGGAAGGTCATGGGCGACATTGAAAGCCGGAGGTCTGCCTTTCGCTTGACCTCCTCGGACAGTCCGTAGGAGCTGCCGATTATGAACGTCACCGTACTGTCGCCGGATACGCCTGCTGCGGCGATTTTATCCGAAAGCTGCACGCTGTCAAGCATTTTGCCCTCTATGCACATAGCAATATTATAGCCCTTCATGCGCTTTAAAAGCTGCTGTCCCTCCTTTTCAAGGGCGGCAGCTATTTCCTTATCCGAAGCCTTCTCCGGAAGCTGAATGGGTTCAAGCTCGGTGCACCTGAATGTACAATACCGGGAAAGCCGCTTTTCATATTCAGCGCAGGCATCACGCAGGTACTTCTCTTTAAGCTTGCCGTATGCAAGTATCTGTATCGTCATCATCAGAAAATCACCGTCTCCTTCAGTCCTTCTCTTTCCGCTACATAAAGCAGGTAATCCCTGCCGCAGGTGCAGCTTGTGTCAAGCTGCTCTCTTACCGCCTGACGTGCAAGAAATGCCGTATTATTCTCCTCGCTAAGATGTCCGAGGATAAGTCTTGTTGTGCCGGATAACACCAGCTTTTCAGCCTCTCTGGCGCAGTCCTTATTTGAAAGATGCCCCTCTTTGCCGGAAATACGTGCTTTCAGGTAAACGGGATAGCTTCCGCTTCTGAGCATATCCGGGTCATAGTTTGATTCCAGAAGCACCATGTCACTGCCGTTTATGGCATTATGTACAGTATCAGTCACAAGCCCTAAATCTGTGCAGACTGCGCAGGTGCGTTCGTCGGGCGTATATATACGGAAGCCGCAGCTGCCGTCAGAATCGTGCTCTGTGGGAAATGCACTTACGCCGAAACCGCCGATCTCCTCAATATTTTCATCAAGAACACCGCCCAGCTGGTCGTCATTTATATGGCAGTCTCTCAGGAGCGTGCTTATGGTGGCAGATGTGCCGTAGGCCTTTATTCCGTAGTTTTTGCAGAAAACACGAATACCCTTGATATGGTCGGAGTGAGTATGGGTTATGAGAATGCCGCTGAGTGAGGACGGGTCAATATTACGGGCGTTCATGGCGTTCACAAGCTGCCGGCAGGATGCACCTGCGTCTATGAGCAGAGAGCGTCCTCCTGAGGATACAACAGAGGCATTGCCCTTGCTGCCGCTGAAGAGGGAGTGGAATTTTGACATTTTTATGCCTCCTGTAAATTGTAGTTTAGCGTGCAAAGCAAATGCGCAAAGCGCACCGCCCAAGGCTCCCCTTAGTAAGGGGAGCTGTCAGCGCAGCTGACTGAGGGGATTGTAAAAAGCGTAGTAACGCTGAAATTTCAGCCTACTTTTCTAC
>JAZNOB010000182.1:0-3980 GCA_045580565.1 Ruminococcus sp. | reverse complement strand
CATACCTTTGATGAGATCAAGGACAACTACTACGATGGCTGCATTATCACAGGCGCACCAGTGGAGCATCTTGATTTTACCGAGGTTGATTACTGGGACGAAATATGTACCATTATGGAATGGACAAAAACCCACGTATTCTCTACCCTGCATATCTGCTGGGCAGCACTGGCAGGTCTTTATTATCACCACAACATCCCGAAATACGACCTGCCTGAGAAGATGTTCGGCATATTTGAGCACAAGGTCCAGATGAAGAATATTCAGCTGCTCCGTGGCTTTGACGACGTATTCCTTGCGCCTCACTCACGACTTTCAGAGGTGCACCGTGAAGATATCGAAAAGGTCCCCAATCTGCGTATTCTCACTGAATCAGATATTGCCGGAGTACATATTGCTGCACATCATAACGGCAGACAGTATTTCATCACCGGTCATTTCGAATATGACAGAAACACTCTGAAGGATGAGTATTTCCGTGATGTTGATAAGGGAATAGACATTCACCTGCCCCATAACTATTTCCCTGACAACGATCCTCAGAACGAGCCTCTGTTCACATGGGGCTGCAGTGCAAACCTGCTTTTCTCAAACTGGATAAATCACTGCGTATATCAGCTCACTCCCTATGACCTTACACAGCTCGATCTGTACAACTGGGACTGGGAAGCCGGACTGTAACTGAAAATTACCATTATTGAGCCGCTGCAGGAACAGCGGCTCTTGTCATATATAATTTAAAGCTTCCGTGCATATAATATTCCTATCCGGATATAATAACGAGGTGATGGAATATGCACAGACGATACTCAAGAAGAAAAAGCCGGCGGCGCACTGCTTTGATCGCAGGGCTTATGATATGCGCTGCCGCTTGTCTTATCATAGCACAAAGGCTGTCTGACAGATATGACAGCTCAGGTGAAGACTCAAAGCTGCTGCTCAGTATCCACAGCGACGCCTATATCGAAATGCAGCCTACTGAATGGTATCCTCTGTCTGATGAGGCTCTGGAGGTAAACAATGCTGCTGTGCAGGATACAGGCAATTCTGAGAAAACAGCGTCAGGCGGCGCTAAGCCCTACCCTGAAAGCTGGAACACTTCAGATGAGACAGAAGTGATACGAACTACGCTCACTGGTTACTCCGGACGGAAATTCATATCACTTGACGGCGGCGGTCAGGTGGTAAACAATACATCCGTTTTGAACAGCACGTTGCTCACCGAAAGCAAGCTGCCCCCTGCCTTCAAGATATCTGTAAACGAAAAGCCTCAGGTGCTTATTATGCACACCCATACCACAGAATCATATGAGCCATATGTAAGGGAAAGCTTTGACCCTGACTTCAACTACAGAACCACGGATGAAACCAAAAATGTTACAGCCGTAGGAGACGCTATATGTGAAAAGCTTGAAAACGCCGGTATTGCGTACATACACGACAAGACCATACACGATTATCCCTCGTATACAGGTGCATATGAAAGAAGTGCCGAGACAGTAAAGGCTATACTTCAGGAATACCCAAGCATCAGGGTAGTTCTTGATATTCACAGAGACGCTATAGGAACAAGCACATCCATCACACAGCCTGTTGTGGAAATAGGCGAAAAGGAAGCTGCTCAGGTCATGATAATATCCGGCTGTGATGACGGTACTATGGATATGCCTGACTATATGTTCAACTTCAGATTTGCGTGCAGACTTCAGGAGCAGATGGAAACTATGTATCCCGGACTTACACGCCCTGTACTTTTCGACTACAGACGCTACAATCAGGACCTTACAACAGGAAGCCTGCTCATAGAGGTCGGCTCACATGGCAATACACTGGAACAGGCGGTATATGCAGGCTCACTTTTTGGCGATGCTCTTGCTCAGGTTCTGCTCGATCTGCACTGAAAGGATATGTAAAATGAAAAAGGCTGTCAGAAAAACCATTGTTATTACTCTTTCATGGCTCATACTTAACGCCGGAATGTTCGGCTGGATAAAGGTTTACGCCGCATCAGGCAGCAGGATAGAGAAAAGCATTTCGGCTATGGCGGAAATGAGCGTTCGTGATAACGAGGCACTTACAATAAGGCTTCTCGGATATGAGCTGGAGCTTAACGGGATGTCTGCCGGAAATGAAAGTATAATGCTCCTCACATCCATAGCTGCTGAGCCTGCCATACTCGCTGCTGCGGCAGCGGCAGAGATTCTCGGTAGCATATGATTATTAACAAAAAGCTCTTGCAATCCAGCTGCATTTATGTTATAATATTATTTTGTAAGGCTTGCTGTATGCAGCAAGTCTGTTATATGCGCCTGTAGCTCAGCTGGATAGAGTGTCAGACTCCGACTCTGAAGGTCGTGCGTTCGAATCGCATCAGGCGTACCATCATGGTCATACAAAATAGATGACACGTCAAAAAGCCACGGAAATTCCGTGGTTTTTTGCGTTTTACAGGGCGAAAAAAGTGCCTTCTGAGCCTTGGATGACATTGGGCGTTTTTGAACGACTAACAAGATTCGAACGCTCGAGTCAAGGTTTTGAGGGAGAAAATAAAGGATATAAAGGCGAATTTGAGGAAGATTTCTCAGATTCGCCTTTTGTCATATATGTAGAAGTTTGTGGGCGGGTTTTGTCTGGTTTGACAGGACTCGCCCTTTTTTGTTTTCCGGCGAAGGAGGTGATGGGATCGGATAGACATGAAGAATACTTACAAAGTAAAGAAAGGAGGGCGCAATGAAAGAGCTACAGGAACTGAAATTCTACTGTCCCCTCACCATCCGCAGAGAGCCGGATTATGATGAGGAGTACGATTACAGTGAGGAATATCCCGAAATCTCACCGGTCGCTGCAGCCGGCTATGCAGATGCAGTGCAAAAACGGCTTGAAGCGTATTGCTCCGATGATGGGAAACGAGGTCTGATGGAGTATTACGATCGAGAGAAATCTGTTTCAGAAAAGGTTTACTCTGCCGTACCCTCTGTGACCGTTCGGGACGGCGAGCTGGTGGGTATGTACACCTGTCAGATTCATGGTGAACTGAACGGTATGGAGCTTGAGGAACTCCGTGATTATCTCACCGGTCAGTCATCGGATGGCGTTGGCGAGGGCTTCGAGCAGCGTGAAATCAGAACTGCCGAATACGGTAACATCTACGTCAGCTTCTGGAACGACAGTGATGAATGGTCACTGCTGACGGAGGAGGAACTGGAGCAGCAGGAGATGGAAGAAAGCATGGGGATGAACTATTGAAAAATCACAGATAATATGATATAATAAAATCATATCATAAAAAGGAAGTGCTTATATGTGGAACATCCCTGAAAACCTTACAATTGAAAAGAATCTCAAAAAACTGCTCAAATTGAGCGAATTAGCAAAAGAAGCTGGTTACAATGTCAACATTGCATCTCCAAATACAGATGTTGAAATGAATGAGTGGGAAAAACGTAATGATGTAAAAATTCCTGAACAATATAGGGATTTTCTGCTGTTTACAAGTCATTACAATCTTCACTTTGAAATGATTCATATGTATTTTCCACTCGAAGTAAGTAAAAGACCATCTTATATTTCAGAGGAAATGGTTCTTATTGGTAGTACTATGGGTGGAGAAGAAACAATTTGTTTTTCAAAAAGCACTGGAAATATTGTTACAATTCGTGATGGAAGAAATCAGGAACACGGTGACTTTAACAGCTATTTAAAAAAAGCTTGTAAAGTTGTCGGAAGATGCACTGAATTAACAATGAAAGAAATCAAGGAATTTATTGAGAGTGACTGATTTTCCATTTATCCCATTGAATATCATACACCCCAGCCGTTCAGCCATACTTGAACGGCTTTTTCTATGCCCAAAAACAGAAAGGAGGAATGTAAAATGGCTGCATTCATAACAGGACTTGTACTGGGAGGGACGGTGGGACTGATGACCGCATCACTGATGTTCGCCGCTAAACGTGGCGATGAAATGACAAAAAAGGAGG
>JAZNOB010000181.1:0-3277 GCA_045580565.1 Ruminococcus sp. | reverse complement strand
CTTCCACGGCAGAACCATCACCACCCTTTCCGCAACAGGTCAGGATGTATTCCACAACTATTTCTTCCCGTTCGTTGAGGGCTTCCGATATGCGGAGGCTAACAATATCGACGACCTGAAGTCAAAGATCGACGACACAGTCTGCGCTGTTATGATGGAATACGTTCAGGGCGAGGGCGGCGTAAACGCTCTTGATAAGGCGTTTGTTGACGCTGTATATGAGATATGCGGCGAAAAGGATATACTCGTTATTGCAGATGAGGTTCAGACAGGCATCGGACGTACCGGCACACTCCTTGCAGGAGAGCAGTTCGGTCACAAGGCTGATGTTACAACTCTTGCAAAGGGTATTGCAGGCGGACTTCCTATGGGCGCTTGTCTTGCAAATGAAAAGTGTGCAGATGTTCTTGACAAAGGCTCCCACGGCTCAACCTTCGGCGGCAATCCTGTCTGCTGTGCAGCTGCAATGGCTGTCATCGATACAGTAACAGCTGACGGATTCCTTTCAGAGGTACAGGCTAAGGCAAAGTACATCCGTGAAAAGCTTGCTCAGATCGACGGGGTAAAGTCAGTAAGCGGTCTGGGTCTTATGATAGGCATTGAGCTTGAAAATAAGGCTGCACTGGATGTTGTAAATGCAGCGCTTGAAAAGGGATTACTGGTTCTTACAGCTAAGACAAAGGTTCGCCTTCTGCCGCCGCTGAATATCACATATGATGATATTGACAAGGGACTGGAGATACTGAAAACAGTTATTGAGGATAAGGAGAATTAACTATGTTCTGTGGAAACTGCGGAAATGTACTTGCAGATACCAGCACAGTATGCGACAGATGCGGCACTCCGCTGAAGAGGTCGTATTCTACCAATACTTTGAATATGCCTGCTGTACCGGCAGCTGTACCGGAAAGCCAGCATGAAACACAGAGCGTACCTCAGCCTGAGCAGACTCAGATTTTTCAGGCGGTTCAGCCTGAACAGGAATATGAGCCGCAGCCGGAGTCTGAGTATGATGAATATGAGTGTGAAGACCAGAGCCAGTGTGCGGCAGATGATGATAATATGTACAGCTATGACCAGCCTGAGTATCGTTCTCCTCTGGTGCTGAAAACGAATTACAGATGGTGGAAGATGTTCCTGCTTGGAATAATCACACTGGGAATATATCCTCTTATCATGCGTGAGCAGATGGTTCACGACCTGAACATAACCACAAGCCGCTACGACGGCAGAAAGACATTAAGCCCTATGCTGGCGGATTTTCTGTCTGTTATCACCATTTTCGTGTACTACTTTGTATATGAGAACAAGTACGCAAACCGCTTAGGCAGAGAGCTTCGCCGCAGAGGTATAAATTACAAGCTCAGCGCAGGCTATTTCTGGCTGCTGAATGTATTATTCTGCTTTACCCTTATCTGTCCGCTGATATATTATCATCGGAAGATAAAGGCTACAAATCTTATAAACAAGCATTTCAATGAAACAGGTATATAAACCGGAAAAGGAGAAAGGCAAATGAAACATTTACTTAAGATGCTCGATATGAGCACAGAAGAGATCATCGACATCCTTGACCTTGCTGACCAGCTGAAGTATGAGCTGAAGCACGGCATTCCCCATCCGCACCTTCAGGGCAAGACTCTGGGTATGATATTCCAGAAGTCCTCAACACGTACACGTGTTTCTTTTGAAACAGGTATGTACCAGCTGGGCGGACAGCCCCTGTTCCTGTCCTCACGTGACCTTCAGATCGGTCGTGGTGAGCCTGTACAGGATACAGCACGAGTACTGTCCCGTTATCTTGACGGTATCATGATCCGTACCTTTGAGCAGAAGGAAGTAGAGGATCTTGCAGAATACGGCAGTATTCCGATCATCAACGGTCTGACTGACTTCTGCCATCCCTGTCAGATACTGGCTGACCTTATGACCATCCGTGAGTTCAAGAGCACCTTTGACGGTCTGAAGGTATGCTACATCGGCGACGGCAACAACATGGCAAATTCTCTCATTGTAGGCTGCCTGAAGGTAGGAATGTCCTTCAGTATTGCGTGTCCTGAGGATTACCAGCCTGACCAGCAGGTACTTGACTTTACAAAGGAATACGGCGACAAGTTCCAGATGGTAACAGATCCTATGGAAGCTGCAAAGGGTGCGGATGTAGTTATTACTGACGTATGGGCGTCTATGGGTCAGGAAGGCGAAGCTGAGAAGCGCAAGATCGCATTCAAGGGCTACCAGATCAATGACGATATCATGGGTGCTGCAAATAAGGACGCAATGGTTCTGCACTGTCTGCCGGCACACCGTGAGGAGGAGATCACCAACAAGGTATTCGAGGAGCACGCAAACGAGATCTTCGAAGAGGCAGAGAACCGTCTCCACGCACAGAAGGCTGTCATGGTAAAGCTGATGGCTGACAAGTAAGATTTATAGAAAAAGACCTGCTGTGTGAGCAGGTCTTTTTTTGCTATTCGCAGTCATTTTCAAGCTGATTTTCAATCTCTTTTATAATATCGCTCATGTTTACATCGAGGGCTTTTGCTATAGAGAACAGAGTTTCCATTGTAGGTTTACGTTCACCACGCTCTATGGCACTCAGATGAGAACGACCAATATCAGCAAGTCCACTTAGAACTTCCTGAGATAGACCTTTCTTCTGTCGGAATTTGGCGATTACATTTCCAACGGTTTTTGAATCTAAAGTAGAAGTATGCACATAATCACCTCAGTAATTATGATATACTGGAAAATTATCACACTTGACCACATATGTAGTCGGTATCAAAAAACTTATGGGTTAGAATAACAACTGAGGTGATAATATGGCAATATACAAGAAGGCGTATCTGAGGTTGTTCAGAGGCATATTTGACGCTGTAGAGCTGATAGAAAACAGCGAAATTACGAAGGAAAAGGAGACTATGGAAAGCATTTCCATTATACTGAAAGAGGCGGCAAAAGATGCGGAGAATATAATCATTGAGAGCGATGAGGTAATTTAGCCAGTTATTGTGCAACCTTACTACAAAAATCAGGATAAACAGTATGTTCTTCTACTTGACATTTCCCAAAAGGTATGCTATAATAATAAAGCTGTCGAACGAGAGAGCGAGTAAAAAAAGAAGAGTGAATAGAAGAGAACGGAAAGCGGTTCGAGTTCACAATTTATTTACTTGACAAAACAACGAGTTTATGATATAATAAACAAGTTGTCGCTCAGCGAAAAAGAGCTGAGAGTTAAGACAGCGAAAAGAAATGGTATCTTGAAAATTGA
>JAZNOB010000180.1:0-5380 GCA_045580565.1 Ruminococcus sp. | reverse complement strand
AATGACTGAGGGGCTTTACACAAAGATAAAGATCGCATACCGTGAGACTGAGAATATCATGTATCTGAGCCTCCGCAATCCGCTGGAGCACCAGCTGTACCTCTATTTCTACCAGCCCTCCAAGCGTCTGGAAAGACCGCCCTTTGATCTTTCACGCATGGTCATGCTTCACGGCTATAACCTTCTGGAGGCTAAGAGACCTGAGGACGCCGTTGCCGTTCTGGAGGACGCTATCCGCTACAATCCGCTTAATACTGACGCATACTTTGAGCTGGCTGAATGCTACAAATACTTAAAGCAGCCGGAGGATCTGCTTGGATGTACAAAGGAGACTCTGAGCATTGCCACATCTCCTGAGGAGATCTCACGCTGCTACTGCAATCTGGGCTTCTACTGTGTTGAGCAGAAGGACTATGACAGCGCAGTATGCTTCTACTACGAGGCTATGATCTATGCTAATAATCCTATCGTTACAGCTGAGCTGCACCACATCCATACTGTTACCGGCAAGAAGATCACTCCTCCTTCACGAAAGAATGTAAACGAGGCGTTTGAAAAGTACGGTCTGAAGCCGGGCGCAAACGAGGAAGTCGTTGCTGTTGTAGCTGCACTGGGCAAGGACGCTGTTGAAAAGAAGGACATTCCCAGAGCCAAGATCTACTTCCGCATCCTCTACGGACTGACTAACGATCCCGATGTTAAGAAGACTATTGATCAGCTCGGTCAGGTGAAGTGATAAAAAGTATCCGCAGGTTTTGCCTGCGGATTTTTTGTTTATAGTTCTAAGAGATCCTTGTACTCTTTGAGAAGCTCTACCGGGTCTTTTGTTTCGTCGTCAGAATTAACCACAAGGGTGTACATTACATTTTCATCACCAGTTATACCAGCCATTGCATAATCATCAAATTCAAACATATGAAGTACAGCGCTTCTCTCTGTAACTTCAATCAGTTCCGACTGACTGCCCGTATAATCCCAGCCATCAAAATAATCAGAAATTCTATTATAGCTGGATGTATAGTCAATTTCAAGCATTATATTAACCTGATTGACAGAATCCCTGTATCGCAGCGTATAGTTGCTGCCACAAAGAGTTGCAGATTCCAGTTCCCAATCATTTACAATATCAGGAAGCGGATGAACATAATTATCTGAACGCCCCTTAGTATACTCTGCCATAAGACTATCATAATCATCAAACTCTACAATATCAATTACATCTTCATGAATCTGCGCTTCAGTTGATGTTGAATAAACTGTTTGTTCTGCTGTACCGGAGCTTATTTCGTCAGATTCGCATCCACAAAAAATCACAGCCATAACTATTGCAAAAACAAAGCGAATTTTTTTCATAATAATTCCTCCTTAGGTGTGTTGATAAATATTGCGATTACGGTAAATAGTTTGCTGGCATACATAACAAGTAGTACAGTTCTTTAGTATAAGATAATTATTTTTATTAGCTCCCCATATGCAATCCGGATCCTGCGAAGGGAGTGCCGTAGTATTGTAATGATCTGTAACGTTATAAAGATGCCCTATCTCGTGAACAACATTTTTTCGTGCATAAGCGTAAGCATTATTATCGTCATGACTGTTTCTGTAATCATAGTCACTCGTAATCATATACATTTCATCTTTATTTGATGCTCCGAAAACGCCGTGATGTTCACCACCATTATTGCTACAGAGATTTGAAACAGTTATATACATAGCGCATTCATTATCAGGGTTATAAACCGGTAAATCATTTTTAAACATTTCTAAATTGTTGTGATGCAGAGTCGAACTTCCAGAAACACAGTTTCTATCAGTACACGGACAGCCATTAACAATAACACCAAGAAATGCCGACTCATTACCCGAATAATTATTTGCACATAATCGCGCAGGAGAATGCCGTATATCCGAACTTACAAAATCATAGAAGTTGATATATGCACCGCTATTTGCATAGTACCCATATACATAACCGGTAATCGCCGGCAATCTTTCCGAAAACGTTGCTGGTGTACCGTATGTCCCCAACGTCACATCATCACACAAAGAACTCAGATTAACACATGATGTTGAACATAGATACACATGTATATTAAGCTGATTATCCGCCGCCGAAGCACTCATGTCAAACGCCGCCAGCGAAGCAGTCAGCACCGACAGCGAAGTAGCTGCCGCGATCACAGATCTAACATTTCTTCCGACCTTCATAAATGCACCTCATTTCTACATTCTGCGTTTGTGCGAATAAAATAAATCTGACCACTAACCTTTCTGCAATTTCAGCAACAATAACATAAATTCATCTTACATTTATATTGTACAATTTCATGCACATATTGTCAATATGCAGTTCCACCAAACATTTCGTTCATATATTGTGCAGCATGCACATTCGCACAAAAAAAAAGAATCAGGCAATCTCACCAAGAGACTGCCTGATTTATATTTATAAAATATTATTACTTCTGAACCTTACCCGCTGCCTCGCCAGTACCGTCAGAAACAGCCTTGATGCCGCTTACCAGACCTGCGATGCCCTGGATCTCGCTGGGAATGATGATCTTGGTAGCCTTGCCGTCAGCCGCCTTGCCGAATGCCTCGATAGCCTTCAGCTGAAGCACAGCCTCATCCGGTGCGGATTCACGGAGCATTACAAGGCTTCCTGCATATGCCTTCTGTACCATCTCAATAGCGTCAGCTTCACCGGCTGCCACACGGATCTTTTCTTCACGTACAGCGTCTGCACGAAGGATAGTAGCTTCCTTTTCAGCCTCTGCACGAAGGATCTCAGTCTGCTTGTCACTCTCTGCACGGAGGATTCTTGCTGCCTTTTCACCCTCTGCAACGGTGATCTGATACTGCTTTTCACCCTCTGCACGAAGGATCTTTTCTCTCTTCTCACGTTCTGCCTTCATCTGCTTTTCCATAGCGTCCTGGATCTCGTGAGGCGGCAGAATGTTCTTCAGCTCAACTCGGATAACCTTGATGCCCCATCTGTCTGTTGCAAGGTCGAGAACCTCTGTGATCCTTGTATTGATAAGATCACGTGATGTAAGTGTTGCATCCAGCTCCAGCTCACCAATGATATTACGCAGTGTTGTTGCAGTCAGGTTTTCGATAGCTGCAATAGGACGCTCAACGCCATAGGTGTACTGCACTGCATTGGTGATCTGGAAGAACACTACAGTGTCGATCTGCATGGTTACATTATCCTTTGTGATAACCGGCTGAGGCTTGAAGTCAACGACCTGTTCCTTGATGGAAACACGTCTTGAAACTCTGTCAAGGAAAGGTACGAGAAAATGAATACCTGTTTCCCAAGCCTTATAGAATGCACCCAGACGCTCTACAACGTAGATGTTTGACTGAGGCACGATCTTGATACGTGTGATAAGAACGATTACAAGAAGTACGATGATACCTAAAATTACATAAAGCATAAAATAGTTCCTCCATTATCAGTTTACTGTTTCTGTTTCCGGCAAAAGCGATACATACAGCTTTGTGCCGTCAATTTTTTCAACCCGCACTGTTGTACCCACAGGGATAACAAGCTCAGGTGCAGCTACAGCCATCCATTCTGCATCACCGAGACGTGCTCTGCCGGTACCCTTTGACGGATCGATTTCCTGAATCACCACTGCCAGCTTACCGATGTCCTGCTTCGCATTTGTATCCTTCAGCTCAAAGCTAAGAACCTTACGAAGAATAGGACGGGTAAATATAAGCAGCAAGAGAGACAGGGCAACGAATATTATCAGCTGAAGTGTTACGGAGCCGCCAGCTGCCGACGCTATCAAGGCGCCAAGGCTGCCTGCTGCAAACCATATACATATAAGCTGCTGTGAAGCCAGCTCAGCAACAACTGCTGCCACGAGCAATACGCTCCAGAAAATTATTGCAGGGATCAAATAGAATCATTCCTTTCTCTTGCAAAAAAGCTGCATTCGGCTGTACTCATATTATATCATATATTTGATATTTTGTAAATAGGAAATTGATATTTTCACAAATTCCAAACTCCGCTTGACAATGCACCTTTACTGTAATATAATTGAAAGGCTGTTAATTTTTGCATAAAGGAGAATCACTATGACATATAAGCATACTATACGAAGCTGCTTTACAGGGCTTATTTCTCAGGCTATTGTAAACAATTTTGTGCCCCTTCTGTTCCTCACATTTCAGTCAGAGCTGGGACTTACGCTTCCACAGGTCACATCCCTTATAACCGTCAACTTTTCCGTACAGCTGCTAACTGACCTTGCGGCGGCTAAATTCATCGACAGAATCGGTTACCGTACAGGAATGGTTATGGCGCACTTCCTTGCAGCTGCAGGACTTTCAGGGCTGTCGCTGCTGCCGGCTGTTCTTCCCTCTGCATATGCAGGCATACTTGCATCAGTCATCCTTTACGCCATAGGCGGCGGACTTCTTGAGGTGCTGGTAAGCCCAGTTGTGGAGGCGTGCCCCACAGACCACAAGGAGAAGACTATGAGTCTGCTTCATTCCTTTTATTGCTGGGGACAGGTAGGAGTAGTGCTTGTATCCACAGTCTTATTCTGGATATTCGGCATAGAATGCTGGAGCATTGCTGCACTCATATGGGCTTGCATACCCCTTGTAAACGGATTTGTTTTCACAAGAGTACCTATCGCACCTCTCCTGAGCAGTGAGGAGAAGGCTATGAGCTTGACCCAGCTTCTCAGATGCAGGGTATTCTGGATACTGATGCTTCTCATGACCTGTTCCGGAGCCTGTGAGCTGGCTGTGAGTCAGTGGTCATCTGCCTTTGCAGAGCAGGGACTGGGCGTAAGCAAGGCTGTCGGCGATCTTGCAGGACCTATGTTCTTTGCTGTAACAATGGGCACTGCACGTCTTATTTATGGAAAGTATGGTGAGAAGATAAATCTTATTAAGTTTATTCTATTCAGCATCATTTTATGTATTGCTGCATATCTGATAACATCTCTTTCCGGAATACCTGCCATAAGTCTCCTTGGCTGCGGTATATGCGGATTTTCTGTAGGAATACTCTGGCCCGGCGTATTCAGTCTTGCTGCGGCTTCGCTCAGAACCGGAGGTACGGTAATGTTTGCGCTCCTTGCCCTTGCAGGTGACCTTGGCTGCTCCTCAGGCCCTACGCTTGTAGGTTTTATATCCGACATGGCCGGAGGAGACCTTTCCGCTGGAATACTCGGTGCAGTGATTTTCCCCGTACTGTTTCTTATCGGGCTGGGGCTTTATATGCGTGAGAGGAAAAAGGCGGATAAATGATGTGTGGTAAATTGTAGTTTAGCGTGCAAAGCAAATGCGCAAAGCGCACCGCCCAAGGCTCCCCTTAGTAAGGGGAGCTGTCAGCGCAGCTGACTGAGGGGAT
>JAZNOB010000179.1:0-4160 GCA_045580565.1 Ruminococcus sp. | reverse complement strand
GGCTGCAGACGAGCTTTTAGGCATTCAGGATGTACATGCTTCCTTTGTGCTCTATCCGGAAAACGGCGGAGTAAACATATCAGCCCGTTCAATGGGACAGGTAAACGTGCAGCTTATTATGGAGGCACTTGGCGGCGGCGGTCATCAGACAATGGCAGCAGCACAGCTTCCGGGCGTCACATTGCAGGAAACCAAGGAGAGGCTTCTTCAGGTGCTTGAAGAGGCGGCACGGAATAATCATAAGTAAACTATATCAGAGAAAGGAAATATAACTATGAAGGTTATTTATTTACAGGATGTAAAGGGCTCAGGCAAAAAGGGCGAGATCAAGAACGTAGCTGACGGCTACGCACGCAATATGCTGCTGCCCAAGGGACTTGCTGTTGAGGCGAATGCCAAGAATCTCTCCGAGCTTGCAGGCAAGAAGGCGTCTGCTGAGCATAAAATCGACGTTGCAAAGCAGGAGGCACAGGCTATAGCTGACAAGATCGGCGGCAAGACAGTTGTTGCCAAGGCTAAGGCAGGCGCAGGCGGACGTCTTTTCGGTGCGGTAACTGCACAGAATATTGCAGACTGCATTGCACAGCAGTACGGCTGCAAGGTTGACAAGAAGAAGATCTCTCTTAAAACCGAAATCAAGAATTTCGGTACTTACGAGGCAGATGTAAAGCTCTACACAGGTATTTCTGCAAAGGTAACTGTTGAAGTTGCAGAGGGCTGATTCTGCCGTTTCTGGGCGGACTATGTTCGCCCATAATTTTTCTGTAGTAAATCAGCAGGAGGTGTGACTTTTGGCGCAGAACCCATTTGAACAGAATGAAATGAATACCGAGCTGCCCTTCAGTCTGGAAGCAGAGCAGACTATTCTTGGCGCAGTTCTCACAGAGCCAAGCGTGCTTTCAGTGGTGCTGGAAAAAGTAAAGTCCGAGAGCTTCTTCAATGAGCAGCATCGTGCGCTGTTTCAGATAATAGTTGCCATGTTTACATCAGGCGAAAAGGCTGACGTAATCACAGTCCTCAATGCGGCAATGCAGCAGAGGCTCTTTGATACCCCTCAGGAGGGCAGAGCTTATCTTGCGGCGCTTATCAATATGGTGCCCTCTGTATCGAATATCGAGAGCTACTGCAATATCGTTGCAGAGAAATATTATCTCCGCAGTCTTGCTTTTGCAGCAAGGAGCATTCTTCAGGATGTGCAAAGCGGCGAAGCTAACGCACAGGCTCTCCTTGACAGCGCAGAGCAGCGCATATTTGACATACGTCAGGGCAGGTCTGTACAGGGTCTGGTGAAGATCGGCGACGCCGTATGCGAGGCGTATGACCGTATAGGCAAGATATCAGGTCCTGACAAGGAAAAGTATTTGGGCGCAAGAACCGGATACAAGTACCTCGATACCGTAACATCCGGTCTTAACAAATCAGATCTTATTCTTATTGCGGCACGTCCTGGTATGGGTAAGACTTCGTTTGCCATAAACATAGCAACAAATGTTGCCAGACGAGGCGACAGAGAGGTCGCAGTATTCTCACTGGAAATGTCCAGAGAACAGCTTGCTACACGTATGCTCTCAACTGAGGCTCTTGTAGATTCCCATAAGCTGAGAAGCGGCTATCTTACAAATGACGACTGGGTACGCCTTGCGACAAGTGCGGGAGTTTTAAGCGGACTGCCTATGTACTTTGACGATACAGCAGGCGTTACCGTTCAGCAGATTAAGGCAAAGCTCCGCAGAATGAAGAATATCGGGCTTGTGGTGATCGACTACCTCCAGCTCATGACCTCTACTCTCAAAACGGATAACCGAGTTCTGGTCATTTCAGAAATTACAAGACAGCTGAAGATCATGGCAAAGGAGCTGGATATTCCGGTCATCCTCCTGTCACAGCTTTCACGAGGTCCTGAAAGCCGAAACGATAAGCGTCCGATGCTGTCTGACCTCCGTGAATCCGGTTCTATCGAGCAGGATGCGGATATTGTAATGTTTCTCTACAGAGACGCATACTACAACAAGGACAGTGCAAATCCCAATATTTCAGAGTGTATTATAGCAAAAAACCGTCACGGTGAGACCGGTACGGTAAATCTCGTCTGGGACGGTCAGTTTACACGTTTCAGCGATGCGGAGATGCGTGATGAGCAGTAGGAATACAGAATCATCTTTTATAAACAGAATGCGAAGATTCATCAGAGAAGAGGAGCTTCTGCCAGCAGGCTGTACGGTATGCTGCGCTCTTTCAGGGGGCGCAGACAGCGTGGCTCTCCTTTTCGGAATGCTTGCTGCTGCCGGTGAGTATGATGCGAGAGTAACCGCAGTCCATGTGAACCACCACCTTAGAGGCGAGGAAAGCAACCGTGACGAGCAGTTCTGCCGTGACCTTTGCAAAAGACTTGGGGTAAGGCTTCATGTGCATCACTGCGATGTGATGGGCTACAGAGATGAACAGGGCGGTTCAGTTGAAACGGCGGCACGTGAATGCCGCTACGAGGCTTTTTCAAAAGAGGAAGGGCTTATTGCCACTGCGCATACCGCATCAGACAACCTTGAAACGATACTCCAGCGCATCGCCAGAGGTACAGGGCTTCACGGACTATGCGGCATTCCCGTAAGACGAAGCCGCTTTATACGTCCTCTGCTCTTTGCTTCAAGGCAGGATGTGGAGGAGTTCCTCAGCGAGCTGGGTGAAAGCTATGTGACCGACAGCTCCAATGAATCTGACGATTATACACGCAACAGGATAAGGCATCATATAGTGCCCCTTCTTCGTGAGCTTAATCCCTCTGTGGAGAGAACTGCTGCCAATATGTGCAGAGCACTTAGGCGTGATGACAGCTACTTTGAAGCAGAAGCAGAAGCATTTTTCTGCCGTCATTTCAGAGAGCCTGCTTGTCTGAGAAAGCTGTCTGAAATACCGGAGGCTGTCCGTGTAAGGTGTATGGCAAGGCTTTTAGAGCTTCACGGAATATCCTACGACGCAAGGATGCTTGAGGAGATGGAGTCACTTGTAGGCAGCGGCGGCAGATGCCATCTTGCAGGAGACTATGACTGTCTCGTTTCGCATGATGAACTGGTGCTTACCTTTAAAGAGGAGAATTTCAAAAATACGCCAAGAACTGAGCTTCAGACAGGAAGCCAGTCGATTTATGAGGGATATACACTGACCAGCAGGATAATTTCTGAAGAAAATGAAGTGGATGCCTATATAATTGACAAAAACTTCACAAATTGTTTGCTGGATTATGATAAAATAAAAGGGTGTGTTACGCTGCGAGGAAGAATTCCGGGTGACCGGATACAGCTTGCAGGCCGTAACTTTACAACGTCAGTCAAAAAACGCATACAAGAGGATATTCCGCTTCACAGGAGAAAAACCCTGCATTTTTTAGAGGATGAAGAGGGGACCATATATGCTGAGGGAATCGGTATAGCTGACCGTGTAAAACCGGAAGCAGGCGTGACTAAAAGGCTTCTGATGGTGAATGTCACGAGAGACTGCGGAATAATATGTTCTTGACAATGGAAAAGGAGTGAATGCTTTGACACCGAAAAAGAACCGTGGAATCGGTGCATATCTTCTGGTAGCAGCGCTGCTGGTGCTGGGTCTTATCTTTATGCTGCCCAATATGGGCGGAAACAGCTCGGACGCTGAATATTCCGAGGTGCTATCATACTTCGATGAGTACGAGGTAAAGGAATATACTCTCGACCTTGGCAGCGGTGAGCTTGTGCTTGTGCTTGAGGATGACAAGAGACTTCTCTATGAAGTGCCCAATGTCAGCCTGTTTGTGGATGATATCGCCGACTACCGTGAGGAGTACAACAATAAGAATCCCGACGAGCCGCTGAAGATGGACTATTACAAGGCTACAGATTCATCATGGCTTCTGTCTCTTATACCTACGCTGCTTATTCTTGTGATGGGTGTGGTGCTGTTTGTTGTGATGATGCGTCAGGCTGGCGGCGGAAACAAGTTCTCCTCCTTCGGCAAGGCAAATATCCGCAATCAAGCGAATACCAGAACTGCTACATTCAAGGATGTTGCAGGTGCAGACGAAGAAAAGCATGAGCTTGAGGAAATCGTCGACTTCCTGAAGAATCCTAAGAAATATGCAGATATCGGAGCAAGGATCCCCAAGGGTGTACTGCTTATGGGACCTCCTG
>JAZNOB010000178.1:0-2381 GCA_045580565.1 Ruminococcus sp. | reverse complement strand
ATACAGGTATAGGCATTGTATGGACTGCTTGCTTTCTGGAGCAGTACTTCTATATATCTGCCTGTAGTGCTGCACATATCAAAGCTTATCCTGTAATGACAGTCCTTAGTAAGTGGAACATTGTCATAGTAAAGCTGAATTGCATAGTTTACAGAGCCGAGAGCAGATATATCAAGTATAAGCTGTCCATTTTCTGTTGTCAGCTTAGCGCCGGCGTCGCTGTGGTGGTACATCTGCCAGCCGTCGAGACCTGATTCAAAATCTGAATTGGATATGAGGTTCACATATCCGTCTGCATAAGCCGTAGAAAAGCTCAGGCATCCTGCAACCATAGCTGCAGAGCACAGAACAGCAGCAAATCTGTGTATATTGTGTTTTTTCATATTGAACCTCCTTGCAAAAGCAGGCAGCCGCAAAAACGACCGCCTGCTTACATTTTTCGGAAAGTATGGGAATTATCAGAGCAGTGAACGATAAAGCTCTTCGATTTCCTCTACAGATGTATCTCTTGGATTTCCGGGACGGCAGGCGTCAGCATATGCTGATTCTGCCAGAAAACGTACATCCTCAGGCTTCACGATATCCTTCAGGTCAGCAGGAATGCCCACATCAACTGAAAGCTTGCGTACAGCGTCAACAGCAGCCTTTCTGTACTCCTCAGCTGTCATATTCTCAGTATTTTTAACGCCCATAGCGGCAGCGATGTACTTGTACTTATCACCTGTAGCCTCAGCGTTATACTCCATAACTGTAGGCAGAATGATAGCATTAGCGATGCCATGAGGGGTGTCGTAGAGTGCGCCCAGAGGGTGAGCCATAGAATGAACTATGCCCAGACCTACGTTGGAGAAGCCCATGCCGGCAACATACTGACCGAGAGCCATGCCCTCTCTGCCTTCCGGAGTATTTGCAACAGCACCTCTGAGAGAATCGGCGATTATTTCAATAGCCTTCAGATGGAACATATCAGTCATAGCCCATGCGCCCTTGGTGATATAGCCTTCGATAGCGTGTGTAAGAGCGTCCATACCGGTTGCAGCAGTAAGACCAGCCGGCATAGTGCTCATCATGTCAGGGTCAATAAAAGCAGCTACAGGGATGTCATGAGTATCAACGCATACCATCTTTCTGTTGTTTTCTTCGTCGGTGATAACGTAGTTGATAGTAACCTCAGCAGCTGTACCGGCAGTTGTGGGAACTGCAAGGATAGGTACGCAGGGATTCTTTGTAGGCGCAACGCCCTCAAGACTTCTTACATCAGCAAATTCCGGATTTGCAATGATAATGCCTATAGCTTTTGCGGTGTCAATAGATGAACCGCCGCCTACAGCAACAAGACAGTCAGCTTGAGAAGCTTCGAACGCAGCAACGCCGTCCTGTACATTTTTTATGGAAGGATTTGCCTTGATTTCGGAATAGATCTCGTAGGGAATGCCGCCTTCATCCAGCAGACCTGTTACCTTGGCAGTAACGCCGAACTTGATAAGGTCAGGGTCAGAGCATACGAAAGCCTTGGTGAAGCCTCTTCCCTTTATCTCGCCGACGATTTCAGCAACTGCGCCTGCGCCGTGATAGGATGTACCGTTTAAAACAATTCTCTGTGCCATATTGAAAACGTCCTTTCAGAATAAGTTGTATAAATTATACCATAAACTCTCTTGATTGTCAATTTATATTATTAAAAATACAATCTGCATATGATGTTTATGCCATAAAAACTGCGGCAGACACATTTTCAGTGCCTGCCGCATAGTTCAGTTTATCCGGAAGCTACTTATCTGATAGCGATAAGATCCTCCCATGTTATTTCAAGACCTGCACCTGTCTGTGCATAGTAGGAAAGGATAAATGATGCGTCAGCCAGAGTGATGACACCGTCACCGTTTACATCAGCATTAAGGAAGAGTTCAGCGTGTTCTTCTTCTGTTTCACCCAGCATAGCCTCCAGACCTGCACCCAGATGTGCATAGTAAGTGAGGACTGCCGAAGCGTCGTTAAGGTCAACAGTACCATTGCCGTCTGCATCACCAGTCATTACCGTTGTTGTTTCGGTAGTTTCAGTGGTTACAGTTGTATCATCAGTGGATACTGTGCTTACATCAGAAAGCGTAGTTACGGTATCCGTGGTGGTTGTGGTTATGTCAGCTGATACGGTGGTTGTTGAGGTGGTAGTTGTTGTAACAGTAGTGAGGTTTGTGGTAGAAGCAGTGGTCTTTGTGGTAGAAGCAGTGGTCTTAGTGGTAGAAGCAGTGGTCTTGGTGGTAGAAACAGTGGTCTTGGTGGTAGAAGCAGTGGTCTTGGTGGTAGAAGCAGTGGTCTTGGTGGTAGAAGCAGTGGTCTTGGTGGTAGAAGCAGTGGTCTTGGTGGTAGAAGCAGTGGTC
>JAZNOB010000177.1:0-2800 GCA_045580565.1 Ruminococcus sp. | reverse complement strand
CCATGGAATTACATTTTCTTCTTCCTGAGCAGGCAGTGCCGCCCTATCAAGGGCGGTGCTGTCCTGCGCCTTAATATTATCTGATACTGTAACAGTACCAGTTACAGTATCAGTAACAGTATCAGTAACAGTTATTTTTGTTATAGCTTGTTTTGGTTTGTTATCGTTTGTTATAACATTTATAACATTGTTATCGTTTGTTATACTTTGCTTTGATTTGCCATTCCATCTGGATGACATACCTCTCTTACCGGCTTCAGAGCGTTTCTTTTTGGTTTCCTCCCATCTTTTGGCGTTCTCGTCGATCTGGGTTATCAGGAAGCTCAGCAGGATGCTCACAGCAAGGTCAGGTATTTCGGGCTTGATGCCTGTTTCGGCGTATTCAAAAATAGCCTTGAAAAGCACCCCGCATTGCTCATTCGTCAGCAGGTCGATTTCCTTTTTACGGTCAAGATAGAGTATAAATGATTTCTTATCCATAGTTAAAATCCCTCCTCACTAATAGTCCCGTGGAGGGAAAACTTGAATGAAAACGTTCAAGTTTCATAAAGAGTTTACAATCAGAACGGCACATCACCGGTCGTGAGCGTCTCTTCAAAGTCGCTGAGATCGCCCGGAATTGCGTTCTGAGGCGCAGTCTGAGCAGGTGCGGGAGCTTGTCCCATGGGCTGCTGAAAGGCGCTCTGAGGCTGAAACTGAGGCTGCTGAAATGCACTCTGCTGCACTGCCGCCGCTGTGAATACACTGCCGCCCATCTGCTGAGGCATGGCATATGCGCCTGCTCCGGATGCGCTGTTATTAGGTACTCTCGGCTCAGGTATCTCAAAGTCACCGGAGCGTATCTTCTGCGGCTCGATGAGGAACGCAGGCTCTGTAAACCTATTGCCCTGATAAGAAGCCTCACGGAACAGGATGCCGATAGTACAGCCCTTGAAAATATCAGGGTCGTATCCCATCTCGATATTAGGCTCAGGAATGCCGTTTGACCGTGCAAGCATATTGACTTGTCCCTTGTAGCGGGCAACAGCGTTCATGTATTTGTCGTTGTCGCCGTCATTTTTCGGCAGGAATATCTTGTATACGCCCTTCCATTTCTGCCCGTACTGACTGTCCTTGTCGGCGGCAAAGCGTCTCTGGAAGTAGCCTGCATGCTCGCCCTCGGAAACGTCTATCCGGAATTTGATGTATACTGCGCCCTTGGGTGTGCTCTCCACCTTTACATTGATGATGCGGCAGACGTATCCGCCTGCCGGAAGCGGAGCGAAGCTGCTGCCTCCGAATGTCTTTTCCTGGACGCTGTTTGCGCCCTGGATGCCCTGTAGCATTGCCATAATTTATACCTCCATACCGTAATATTCCCTGATGGTCTTATCCACCAGTTTAAGGTCGTTGTCTATCTCAGGCGGGAACATCTCCATGGGAGATTTCGCAGTGCTGTTGCCGCCTGCCTGAGTCTGGAAATAGTGCCTGCCGGTGCTGTCCGACTGGCACAGAAGAACGATGGAGAATAAGCCCTCCACCGTCAGTTTTTCATCAAGCATCTTGCCGATGGTCTTGGCTTTAAGCCGCTTGTTTCCTCCGCTGTCGTAGGATGTTTCCACATGGTGCAGGAAGTACACGATGCAGTCCGGCGGCGTGTACAGCTTCACAAGCTGTATCAGATTGTAGAAATTCAGCGCCATAGCGGTAAATTTCTCATAGCCCTTTTCTCCTGCGTGGGCGAAGAACTCAAAGGCTATGAGATACTGGCTGTCGTCAATGGCATAGCGCCGGAGAGAGTGCGCCGCAAGCTCAGTGCTGATGGTCTGATAGCCGGCGTTGTCAAGAGTCATGAGCCTTTTCCGGAAGGGCAGAGGCTTTCCGGCTACGTTGAAAATACCGATCTCCTCCGGCTCGAAGTTACGGAGAGAAGCGGATTTGCCTGATCCGCTCTCACCCATGATAAGTACTGGTATACCCATGCCTACACCTCCTGCATGACCTTTCCCACCGCAGAGAGCAGCTTTTCCGTCTGCTCGAGAAGGAACGGCTTTTCCTCCTCCGGTGCGTCCCTTACGAATGCCATCATTGAGTTAAAGGCATTGTACGCCGTCCGGAAATGCACCTTGAATACAGCCTTGCAGTCGCTTCCGCCGGCAGTTTTCAGCCGGCTTTCATACTGCTGCCGGAGTGCGCTCATCTCAGCCTCATGCCGCCTTGCTTCCTCCTCCAGAGCCTCGGATATCTTCTGCTCTGTGTCTGCAGCGTCGCTTGCTATCACCTCGATAGGACGGCTTTCAAGCTCCTTTATCTGCCTGCTCATTTCGGAGGCTTTCTGTTCAAGCTGTGCGTTTCGTCTCTCGGCGTCTGCACGGCAGGCGTGGGCATCCTGACAGGCTCTCGACAGTTCAAGGTTCGCCTCTGTAAGTCCGGTGTTCTCGTTCTTCAGGCGGTCGATCTCCTCTTTGAGCTGCCGTGTGCTTACGTCCTCCACATCCACACGGTCAGTCAGTTCCTGACGGTCGCTCTCGGACAGGGTGGAGAGGAGGTAGAGTTTTTTCACTCCTAAATTTTGTGCACCCGAGTGCACAAAATCTTCTCCAAGATTTTCAACGACTGAGATATAACTGTAAGCCTGTCTGCGCTTGATTTCAAGAGCCTTTTCACAGTACTCCTCAAAGTTCTGATATCCCAGCTCCTTGTAAAGCTTGCCGTCACGCATCCTCTTGATGCCCGTGCCCATTTCCCACAGGGACTGCTGTGCGATCTGAGCGTGAAGTCGGAGGCCAAGCGGTCTTAGGAAGACAATTTCATCACACAA
>JAZNOB010000176.1:0-33258 GCA_045580565.1 Ruminococcus sp. | reverse complement strand
GGCGAGGATGTTCTCATAGATTTCTCACCAAGCTTTGAGTTTGCAGCAGGTGATACGATTACCGTTATCGGACGTAAGGAGAATATCCAGAGATTTGAAAATGTACTCTGATTGATACAAGCAAAAAAAGCGGCTTCATTGAGAAGCCGCTTGGTTTTTATTCATCATCGCCGTTGGGATTCTTATGATAGAACACCGGATCTGAACGCTTCCAAGCCTTCTTCTGCTGCGGTTTGCCTGATTCATCAGCAGCAGTCCTTCTTGGGACAACATGAACGGCGGCAGCAGCACGCTGCTTCTGGCGGGCAGAATATGAGGAATACATACATATAAGTATATACGCAATTGAAAGGATAGCTCCGAATATAAGGCTCACATGGAAAGTAGAACCGAATCCTGGTTCTGTGAAATAGGATACAAACGCTGCGGCGTTGTGTCTCAGAGGCGAACGCTTTACATCGCTTACAGCAACAAGCGGAGTGCTTGCTATTACCTCTCCTGAGAATTTCAGGTCAAGAGTACCCAGAACATCACCCTTCTGTATAGGTGCACATATATTCTCATAATAGGACGGCACACGCTGTACAGCAGAAGTATCAACATCGGTGCACCACAGTATTGAAACAGCACTCTGAGGCTTTACCAGAACAAAGGTGCTGTCGCTTCCGTCAGTTACAGAAAGCTCTGCGATCTCCTCATCACCGCCGATAATGGTGGTGTACTGGAAGCTTGAAAAAGCCCAGTTCAGCAGATCGGTGGCATCCTCAATATGGTAGAACATCAGGTCGCCGTTTTCATTTTCAAATGGTGCGCTCATCAGGACGACAAGATATGTAATACCGTCACGTGTAGCCATAGTGATAATGTTTCGGCCGTACTGGTTAAGGTTGCCTGTCTTGATGCCCTTTGCGCCCTCGTAGTAAAACAGATTATCAGAAGCTGTCATAGTATTTGAATGCTCCCATGTCCAGCCGTTCAGGGCATAGGATACAACACGGCTTCTTGATGTGGAGGAGAAGGAATCGGCAGTTGCTATTTCCTTAAAGCCGGGAACATTCTCCAGAGCATATTTTGTTATGAGCATCATATCACGTGCAGTTGTGATCTGATACGGGTCGTAAAGACCGGTAGGATTTGCGAAGTGAGTGCCTGTACATCCGATATCAGACGCCTTCTGGTTCATCATTCCGATAAATGTATCAATACTTCCGCCTCCGCCGTAGCTTGCAAGCATATATGCAGCGTCGCAGCCTGATGTAAGCATCATAGCATAGAGATACTCTCTTACAGTAAGGGTATCAGCAGATTCAATTCCGGCATATCGTATGTCGTCAGGTTCTTCATAGCCCTGAAATATCGTCTTGGGATTTATTGACATAGTAATAGTCGTATTGTCAAGGTCAGGGCAGTTTTCCATTACAACGACAGCGGTCATTATCTGGGCAAGGTGAGCTGGCATTTCCTGACGGTCAGCATTCTTTTCATATATAATGGTATCCGAGTCAAGGTTCACCACAATTCCGGAGGCGCTGTTTATGGTGAACGGCGGAGTAAATGCGTAAGCGTCTGCACTCATAGAGCATGGAACTGTCATACCTAAAAGCACAGCAATTATCATAACAGGAACGATACACCGGCGCAGTATTTTTTTCATAGGGCAACAACCTTTCTGATGGAACATTATTTCAAAAACAGTATTCGACTCTTTTCTCTATTATTATATCAAAAAAATTCTCATTCGAAAAGACTTTTTTGAAAAATATATTTACCTTTTTCCGGAAATATGATAAAATAAGCTTAGATAGAAATACAGCGGGGCATATCAGCTCACATCTTCATATTTATTTAAGTAAACGGAACAGGAGGAACAACACTTGGTTTATGTAACAGGAGACACACACGGAGATTATGAACGCTTCAGCGACCCGTTTCTCAGGAAGCTTGATGAGGATGATACGCTTATCATCTGCGGAGACTTCGGATTTATCTGGGACGGCTCAAAGTATGAGGAAAGCATTCTCAGAAAGCTTGCCCAGAAGAAATACACAATAGCCTTTATTGACGGCTGTCATGAGAACTTTGACATTCTGGAAAGGGAATATCCTCTTGTCAGATGGAATGAAGGCATTGCCCGAGAGATCGCACCTAATATATTCCATCTTCAGCGAGGTGAGGTATACACCATTGAGGATGAAACATATTTCACCTTCGGCGGCGGTCACAGTCAGGATGTAGAGTACCGCATGGAGACAGGCAACTGGTGGAAGCGTGAGCAGCCTACACATAATGAGATACGCCACGCTATACATAAGCTTCATCAGTACGATTCAAAGGTTGACTATATCATTACACACGAGCCGCCGGCATCCCTGAAGGACTGCCTTGGAGTAGATGTTCAGCAGCGTCTGGAAATACATACTTTCTTTGAGGATATAATCAAGGAATGCGAGTACAAGCGCTGGTTCTTCGGAAAGTGTCATATGGACAGATTCATACCGCTGAAGTATTACGCAATGTTTGAGGAGATAATTCCTGTAGAGCCGAGAAGGCGCAGAGGTCTTTTCGGCAGAAGATAATTTGTCGTCCGCAGTTTTTACGCTGCGGACGTTTTGTTTTTACATAACGCTTATAAAATCTGCGCTTGCATATCCGGTAACGCCCTGATAGAAAACCACATACCAGTTTCCGGTCTTTCCATAGACAGTGACTCTTGCGCCGTCGGGAATAGAACCGATTATCCTGCCGTTCATAGATGGGAAGCTTCTTATGTTGAGATTGCTTCCTCCGGCAGTGACAGTGCCGGTCTGAACGGGTCCGGCGCTCACAAAGGGTATACCGAAGTAATCGCAGAGTGACTCTACCAGATTCACAGCAATGGCATTCAGGTTGTTTCGTATCCAGTCTGCGTCCTGAACATTGTCGTGGTAGCCGATCTCACAGAGAACAGCTACAGCTTTTGTGCGTGTCACCTCACCGAGAGATGTGGTGGGGCGTGCAGTGCTCTTGTCGGGCAGAGGATAGATCATCTTGAAGTTATTAGCAATGATCGTTGCCAGCATTTCACTCATTTCGCTTTGAGGAGCGTAGTAGATGTCTATACCACGAAGCTGTCCCGAAAGTGATTCGGGGGCTGCGTTGCTGTGGAGTGCAAGGTGTACGTCGTAATTTCCTGCATTTGAGTCGGAAATAGCACCTGCCGCACCACGGCTCGGGTCATTTCGCCTGTATACGATTCCGCTTGAACGGAGATAAGGCTCCATTCTGTCGGCAACCTGATTCATATAAAGCTCTTCATTACCGCCGTTCACGTAGGGATTCCATTCCTGGGTGGACGGACTTAAAAATACGGTTGGCATTTTCTGTAAAGCCTCTTTTCCTGTTGGTACAGGTGAGAAAACCTGTTCTTTACAGTTTATTCAGCAGTACAGGAAACGGTGTCTGATGTGTAGGTATTCAGTATATAATCAAATACGGCGAGTTCGCTTTCTTCATTTTCATAGGGATTTATGATTTCAAGATTTGAGATGTAATCACGAACTTCTTGTTCGGATGCTTCAACACCATAGATAACAAATTGACTTTCATCTGTTGCGTTAACGTTTATGCTTAAAATATGACCATCTGAACCATCGTTCAGCTTCGGATACTCTCTGCAAATTGTTGCATAGCCATACATTGCAACGCAGCGGCTTGTGACAGATGCAAGATAAACCTCATTTGTGTTATAGTCCCGTATGAGAGAATGAGTCACTTTGACCATTCCGGCACTTGGGTTAAATCCAAACGTATCACAGTAAACGCCGTTATCATAAACCTGATATACATGATCCTGAGCCATTACAGTATAACCGTCTAAATTGGTGTTATGATATCTGGCAATGGTTTCTTTTACTCCGTCATTGTCTATATCATAGTATAATGTTGACTCCAGTTCGCCAGTTATAAGTGTATAATAATCTCCGGCGTAGCAGGCATCCGGCTTTACATTACGTGGCGCTATGACCGTATCAAGCAGGCTTGCTGCCTTTTGCGCATAGAGCGACAGAGCATCACTTGCGTCACTAAGACCTATAATGCCGTCGCTGTTTGTATCTGCTGCATTTTTCTGTGCAGCGTTCAGGTCAGATTTCAGTCCGGCGGCATCGCTGGCATAATGTGAGAGTATCATACTCGCATCATTGAGAGTAATCTCAGCGTCACCGTCAGTGTCGCCTTTTCCGTATGCGGTCTCATCAAGAAAGCTGATATTCTTCAAGAAGCTGGTGTATTCAGAAATAGTCATACCAGTGCCGGTTTCATCGCCGTCACCGTAATACTCAGCCATAGGCTCAGATGACTCTTCTGGATAAAGTCTGTAAAGTGCTCTTGAACCGAACATATTGGTGTATTCATACCCGATACAGCATTCGCCGGTAGTCTGATCATGAATTATATGCAGAGCATAATGCACATGATCATTTGATCTGGATATATATAGAGTTACAGGTTCACTGCTGCCGTCATAAATATCATAGAACGATTCAATTATAGTGCCGGGTTCGAGACTTATATATGAAGCGATCTGTTCTTTCACACCGTCGCTGTCGATATCAATATTATAAACATATTCAAGCTCGCCTGTGAAATCCCAATAGCTGTCTACAGCTATTGTTTTCGTCTGCGGAATCGTACCATCAGCTGACTTGACAGGCATCGCTCCGGAAAAAACGATAACAGCAGCTGATATGAGTAAAATTCCTGTTCTGATAAGACCTGATATATTCATCATTATATCCTCGTCGCCAGCTTCTCCGAATACTCATCCCTGAACGCAGAGAATCTGTCCTCATCAATAGCGTCACGTATCTTCTCCATGAGAGTGTTGTAGAAGTAGAGATTATGCTGCACTGCAAGTCTGCCGGCAAGCTGTTCGTTTGCCTTGAAGAGATGGCGCACATATGCACGTGAGAAGTTCCGGCAGGTAGGGCAGTCGCATTTCGGATCAATAGGTAGATCGCTTGTCATATGCTTTTCGTTTGTGATGTGGAGGATGCCGTCCCATGTGAATACTGTACCATGGCGTGCGTTACGGCTGGGCATTACGCAGTCGAACATATCAACGCCTCTGTATACAGCCTCGATAATGTTCTGCGGAGTGCCCACGCCCATAAGGTAACGTGGCTTATGCACCGGCATGAAAGGCTCCACCTGCTCAATGATATGGTACATTACCTCAGCAGGCTCACCTACAGCAAGTCCGCCGATAGCGTAGCCGTCAAGACCGAACTGAGCGATCTCCTTGATGTGTGAAACTCTCAGCTCATCGTAAGTGCCGCCCTGATTTATACCGAACAGCATCTGTCTCGGATTGATAGTACCCTCAGCTGCATTGAGCCTTGCCATCTCCTCCTGACAGCGGTGAAGCCAGCGTGTGGTTCTTGCGCAGGAGTCCTTTACATATTTGAAAGGAGAGGGATTCTCGACGCATTCATCGAAAGCCATTGCAATAGTTGACGCAAGGTTTGACTGGATCTGCATACTTTCCTCAGGGCCCATAAATATGCGCTTGCCGTCGATGTGCGACTGGAAATAAACTCCCTCTTCTTTTATGCGTCTGAGCTTTGAAAGAGAGAACACCTGAAATCCGCCGCTGTCTGTGAGGATAGGCTTTTTCCAGTTCATGAATTTGTGGAGTCCGCCCATTGTTTTTACTACCTTGTCACCGGGTCTCAGGTGAAGGTGATAGGTGTTGCAAAGCTCTACCTGACATTTCAGGTCAGCAAGGTCTATTGATGAAATGCCGCCCTTGATGGCAGCAGATGTTCCTACGTTCATGAAAAACGGTGACTGGATAGTACCGTGTACAGTTTCGAATACGCCTCGCCTTGCGTTTCCGTCTTTTTTCAGCAGTGTAAACATTATTTGATATCCTCCGGTTTATATAATACACATAGCGTCGCCGAAGCTGAAGAAACGGTATTTTTCCTCAACAGCGACCTCGTATGCGTGCATGGTTTCCTTATAGCCTAAAAAAGCTGATACAAGCATAATAAGGGTACTTTCCGGCAGATGGAAATTCGTTACCAGCCCATCCAGAACCTTGAACTCATAGCCGGGATAGATGAAAATATCAGTGTAGCCCTCGTCAGCCTTTATCTCGCCGCCGTTGAATGTAGCTACAGATTCAAGTGTACGGCAGCTTGTTGTGCCTACAGCGATAACACGTCCGCCGTTTGCCTTTGTCTGTCTGATCTTCTCAGCAGTCTCCTCCGGCAGACTGTAATGCTCACTGTGCATCTTGTGGTTGAGAACATCGTCCTCCTTTACCGGACGGAATGTTCCAAGACCTACATGGAGGGTAACATATGCAATATCAACGCCCATGTCAGTGAGCTTCTGAAGCATTTCCTTTGTGAAGTGAAGTCCCGCAGTAGGTGCAGCAGCAGAGCCTATCTCACGGGAATATACTGTCTGGTAACGCTCCTTGTCTTCCAGCTTCTCTGTAATGTACGGCGGAAGCGGCATCTGTCCCACATCCTCAAGTGCAGTGTAGAAGTTGCCCTCACACTCAAACTGAACGATACGGTTTCCGTCATCCTTTACCTCCATGACCTCAGCGGTAAGACGTCCGCCGCCGAAGCTGAAGCGTGCGCCGGGTTTTGCCTTTTTTCCGGGACGGCAGATTATCTCCCAGAGCTTATCACCCTTCTGTTCAAGGAGCAGAAACTCTATGAAAGAGCCGGTGCCCTCCTTTTCTCCGTAAAGACGTGCCGGAAGAACACGGGAATCATTTACCACCAGCAGGTCACCTTTTTTAAGTATATCGCATAGATTATAGAAATGGCGGTGTTCTATATCGCCGGTGCTTCGGTCGATCTGCATAAGACGTGAATGGTCACGGGGCTCAACAGGCGTCTGGGCTATATAGCTTTCCGGAAGGTTATAGTAAAAATCTGATTTTTTCATTAGAAACTCCTATTTTTAAAAAATTCTATTGACAGGCAACCTTAAAAATGATATGATATAGGTAAGAACCAGACGGTTCTAAGGCAGAGGCGCACTCCCGATTAGTATTGTCTGACAGGATGACCAATCCGCTTTATGCAGATGAGAAAGGCCTGAGTGCCGAAGATGGCAGCTTTGGTCGGGCTGCGTCTGGGCAGATTCCCGAACAGGGCTCTGACTGTCATCGTTATGATGGAGTGCTGTCGCATATACAATAGTGTTATGTGTCAACTATTCTATTATATCGCATGATCAGCCGGTTTTCAACCGGTTTTTTCATATTTATCAGATTTTTTGGAGGAATTACAAAATGAAACAGTTTCATGTGGGTATTATTGGTGCAACCGGTATGGTTGGCCAGAGATTTGCAACGCTCCTTGCTGAGCATCCGTGGTTCAATGTAAAGGTTCTGGCGGCTTCTCCCAGAAGCGCAGGCAAGACCTATGCAGAGGCTGTAGGCAGCCGTTGGGCTATGGCAGTTCCCATGCCCGAATCCATGAAGGATATGATCATCATGGACGCACAGGCTGATATTGAAAAGATCGCATCTATGGTAGACTTCGTATTCTGTGCAGTTGATATGAAGAAGGACGAGATCAAGGCACTGGAAGAGGCTTACGCAAAGGCTGAGTGTCCGGTAGTATCCAACAATTCTGCGCACAGATTCACAGCTGACGTTCCTATGGTAGTACCGGAAGTAAACCCGGAGCATATCGAGATCATCAAGAGCCAGAGAGAGCGTCTCGGAACAAAGAGAGGCTTTATCGCAGTTAAGTCCAACTGCTCCATCCAGAGCTACGTTCCGGCACTTTCTCCCCTTCGCAAGTTTGGCATCAAGAACATCCTCGCTTGTACCTATCAGGCAATCTCCGGCGCAGGCAAGACATTCGAGACATGGCCGGAAATGGTTGACAACGTGATCCCGTTCATCGGCGGTGAGGAAGAAAAGTCCGAGCAGGAGCCGCTGAAGGTTTGGGGTACCATCGAAAACGGCGAGATCGTAAAGGCTCAGAGCCCGCTTATCACAACACAGTGCCTGCGTGTTCCGGTATCTGACGGTCATACAGCAGCTGTATTCGTAACATTCGAGAATAAGCCTTCCAAGGAAGAGATCCTTACAATCTGGAAGGAATTTGCAGGCGTTCCGCAGGAGCTTGAGCTTCCATCTGCTCCCAAGCAGTTCCTCAACTACTTTGAAGAGGATAACCGTCCTCAGGCTAAGAGCGAGAGAAATCTTGAAGGCGGTATGGCAGTATCCATCGGCAGACTCCGTGAGGATACAATGTTTGACTACAAGTTCGTTTGCCTGTCTCACAACACACTGAGAGGCGCAGCAGGCGGCGCAGTTCTTCTGGCAGAGCTTCTGGCAGCTAAGGGCTATTTTGACAAGGACTAAGCAAAGATATTATAATACTATAAGGAGGCATCCCTAATGAAGAATACAATTTTCACAGGTGCAGGCGTTGCTATTATAACTCCTATGCTGGCAGACGGAGCAGTTGACTTCGAGGGACTGAAGAAGCTCATCGACTTCCAGATCGAGGGCGGTACAGACTCTATCATTATCTGCGGCACAACAGGCGAATCCTCTACTCTTAGCGACGAGGAGCACCGTGCAGCTATCAAGTGTGCAGTTGAGCATACAGCTAATCGTGTTCCAGTAGTTGCAGGTACAGGCAGCAACGATACAAAGTATGCTGTTGAGCTTTCCCGTGAGGCACAGGAGCTTGGCGCAGACGGTCTGCTTATCGTAACACCTTACTATAACAAGTGCTCACAGAAGGGTCTGTATCAGCACTATATGCAGATCGCTGACAATGTTGATATCCCGATCATTCTGTATAACATCCCCGGCAGAACAGGCGTGACTATCGAGATCCCCACTATCGAAGCTCTCGGTCAGCACAAGAATATCGTAGCTGTAAAGGAAGCGTCCGGCAATATCGGCTATACAGCAAAGCTTGCTGCAAAGTGCGGTGATCTGGTTGACATCTACAGCGGCAACGATGATATGATCGTGCCTATTATGTCACTGGGCGGAAAGGGCGTTATTTCCGTGCTGTCAAATATCCTGCCCAAGGAAACACATCAGATGTGCCAGTACTGCCTTGACAACAACTTCGCAGAGGCAACAAAGCTTCAGCTTGAATACCTGAACCTTATCAACACTCTGTTTATTGAAGTAAACCCGATTCCGGTAAAGGCTGCAATGAACATGATGGGTCTGCCTTCCGGTCCCTGCAGAATGCCTCTGTGTGATATGACTGACGAGCATATCGAGGCTATGCGCAAGGCTCTGGCTGCGAAGGGTCTTATCGGCTAAATAACAAAACGGAAAGGATACCGCAGCAGCGGTAAAGGTACAGGAATATGACAAATATTGTAATTTGCGGTGCAAATGGAAAAATGGGACATACCGTTGCTTCATGTGTGGAATCCCGTGAGGATTGCCGTGTGATCGCAGGTATCGACTCATACACAAAGGTTTACAGTGATTTTCTCATTGTGGAAACACCCGCAGAGCTTACAGAAAAGCCGGATGTAATTATCGACTTTTCAAATCCCTCTTCACTGGATGGATTGCTGGAATATGGTCTGACAAATAACGTAGCCCTTGTTCTTGCAACAACAGGCTACAGTGATGAGCAGATCGCTAAGATCAAGGCTGCTGCTGAGCAGATTCCGGTGTTCTTCACATTTAATATGTCTCTGGGTATCAATCTTCTGGTTCAGCTTGCAAAGACTGCTGTATCGGTTCTGGGTGACCAGTTTGACATTGAGGTAGTGGAGAAGCACCATAATCTGAAGATAGACGCACCAAGCGGTACTGCTATCATGATCGCAAATGCTATCAATGAGACACGTGACAATCAGTACCATTACGTATACGATCGTCACGCACGCAGAATGAAGCGTGAAAAGTCCGAGATCGGTATGCACGCTATCAGAGGCGGTACTATTGTTGGCGAGCACGATGTTATTTTTGCTGGCAGAGACGAGGTAATTACTCTGTCTCACAGTGCAGCGTCAAAGAGCGTGTTTGCAGTGGGCGCAGTAAATGCGGCTGTATTCATCAAGGGCAAGCCGGCAGGTCTTTATGACATGGCGCAGCTGGTTGAAAGCCAGAAGTCCTGAGCTTAATTAAACAGATATGATCCCGGTTCACCTGTGAGCCGGGATTTTTTGTATGCAGGCAACATATGTATATTTCCTTGACATATGCTTTGAAATCATGGTATAATTATCATAAAATATACAGGCATTCGGGATAATTGATTTGTGTTATATTGATAACAGATTTTGGAGGTCAGCCATGAGAATAAAGCTTCATGGGGATAACGGTAAGCTGAAGCTTACCATAAAGGCATCATCCAGAGAAATAAGGATGGACGAGAATACTGAGCAGCTGTTCCGTCAGCCCTTCAAGGGGCTTCTCATGCCCGAAGTGCGTAAAACTGCGGTTTTCGGGCAGTGCATAATTACATACACCATACCTGATCGTATGCCCCTTGACAGGTATATGCAGACAGATATTACAGCTGACACTCTTTTTTCTATTGTGAGTCAGCTTGCATCAGCTGCTCAGAAGATCGAGGAGCAGCAGCTGACTTCGAAGAATCTTCTTTTGGATATGCGGTATGTGTTCGCCGAGCCTCACAGCAATCAGCTCTTTCTGGCTTATATTCCACTTGCCGACGGCATCGGCGAAGGAAATATAAGCAGCTTTATATGCCGGCTGCTGAAGACTTTTTCAAATAAAAGCGTTATCAGGAGCAGCTTTGCGGAAGAGCTTGACGATTTTATCAGGAGCAGAGGAGAAGTCCCGTCAAATGAGCTTTGTGAATTTATTCGTTCGAAAAAGAATGGATACGCCGGCTACAATGAAAGCGGCTTTATGACGGAGAGTCTTGCTGAGTATTTTGAGTATTGCGGTGAGGATGAAGCTTCGGAAGAATATGAAAACAAGCCCGAAACAGTGACCTTCCGCAGAACCTTTTCATCTGCCAATGTATGCGTCTGGATCTCACGCATCTCAACAGGAGATCGTATAACCATAAGCAAAACGGTATTCCGCATCGGAAAGGATCCGTCAGGTGCGGATTTCTGTGTAAGCGATAACGGAGCTGTAAGCAGGATCCATGCAGATATCATAATCAGAGGCAGCAGGTATTACATTCTTGACCACAGCTCAACTAACGGAACCTACATAAACGGCAGTCGTATACCGCCGGATACTGAAACAGAGATTTATAACGGTAGCTGCTTCCGTCTTGGCAACGAGGAGTTCCGGTTCTATATTGATTGATAACTTCAGGAGGGAAGAAAATGCGGTATATGCTGACAGCAGATACGGACATTGGTATCTGCAAGACCATAAATCAGGATAGTATGTGCGCTATGCAGGCAGATTCCAGAATGGGACAGACTGTCATGGCTGTAGTATGCGACGGTATGGGCGGACTTGCAAAGGGTGAGCTTGCCAGCGCAACAGTTGTGCGTGCATTTCACCACTGGTTTCTCAGGAAATTCCCATATGAGCTTGCTGTGCTTGATATGGATGTTATCGCTGAAAAGTGGGTGCTGATGCTCAGGGAGCTTAATTCAAAGATTAAGAAATACAGTAAAAGCCTGAATATGGATATGGGCACTACTTTTACAGGAATGCTTTTTGTTGACGACCAATATCTTATAGTACACGTGGGAGATTCGAGAGTCTACAGACTTGGTTCAAAGCTGGAACAGCTTACTGAGGATCATACATTTGTGGCACGTGAAGTAAAGCGAGGTACGATGACTCCGGAACAGGCTGAGACAGATTCAAGGAGAAATATTCTTCTTCAGTGTGTGGGAGCGTCAAATATAGTAGAGCCTCAGGTCGTCCATGGCAAGGTAAAGGCAGGTACATATCTGATCTGCTCAGACGGCTTCCGGCACAGGATAACAGAGCTTGAGATGATGACCGCATTCAACAGCGACTGCCTTACCGACAAGGATATCATGCACACTAAAACAAAGCAGATGATCGAGGCTGTAAAACAGAGAAACGAAAAGGATAACATATCCGTAATTCTTATAAAGGCGGAGTGAGGTGAGGAAGCGTGAGAAGAGCCGGAGAAGTAATTGACGGTAAATATGAAATACTAAAGGAAATCGGCAAGGGCGGAATGTCTGTAGTATACCTTGCTATGGACAAGAATCTAAACAAGCAGTGGGCAGTTAAGGAGATCAAGAAGGTAAGCAGCAATAAGAAGAATGAGATCGTAGTAAAGAGCCTTCTTGCGGAAGCTAATCTCATGAAGCGGCTTGACCATCCTGCACTTCCGAGAATCGTTGACATCATTGACAACGGCGTTACTATATATGTAATCATGGACTATATCGAGGGCGAGTCTCTCAATAAGCTTCTGGATGAATACGGTGCACAGCCTCAGGAAACTGTAGTAGAATGGGCTAAACAGCTGTGCGATGTACTGTCGTATCTTCACTCCCAGAATCCGCCGGTAATATACCGTGACATGAAGCCGGCGAATGTAATGCTTAAACCGGAGGGCACTGTAAAGGTTATCGACTTCGGTATTGCACGAGAATACAAGGCGGGCAATCTGGCGGATACTGTTGTGCTGGGAACAAAGGGCTACGCTCCTCCTGAGCAGCACGGTTCTCGTCAGACTGACGTTCGTTCTGATATATATGCTCTTGGTATGACCATGCACCATCTGCTTACTGGTGCTGACCCAAGGCAGAAGGACTATGTATATGCGTCCATACGTCAGTGGAATCCTAATCTTTCCGACAGCCTTGAACGTATCGTGGATAAATGTACAGCAATAGATCCGGACAGCCGTTACCAGAGCTGCGCCGAGCTTATGTACGCCCTTCAGCATATTGAGGAGGACGAGGAGGTTTACAAGAAGAAGCAGAGAAGAAAGCTGGGAGCGTTCATTCTTTCTGCTGTCATGACTGTAATACTGGCGTTTTCAGGCGTAGGTCTCAATCTGACTGCGTCCATGATGGAGAGCAATAACTATGACGAGCTTATATCAGTAGCTGAAACTGAGGGCTACGACAAGAAGATAAGCGATTACAAGAAAGCTATAACCATCTATCCCGGCGATACGAGAGCATATATGAAGCTGCTTGAGGCTTATGAATATAACGAGCAGTTCGGAGATGCGCAGTCTGATGAATTCAACGCAGTATTTCCCATAGACAAGACGGTCTTTGACCAGGAGTCTGTTGAATATGCAGAGCTTAACTATAAGATAGGTCTTATGTATTTCAACTATTACGAAGGCGGCGAAAGCGGTGAGAGCAGCTTTTCCGACAGAGTAAAGCGAGCTCATGAATATTTCAGACTCAGCGCAGAGGAGTCACCGGCGGAATTTGAGCAAAGAGAGCTTGCAGGCTGCTATTTTACAATATGCTCATTCTATAAGAAGTACATCCTCTCCGGCTCAAATGTTGAGGAGGCAACTATCGAGCAGTACGATCAGCTTCTTGGGGGTATCGAGTCGTCTATGGAGTCTGTCAGAAAAGCCGGAAAATACGACCAGCTTGCGTTCTACAACGGTGTATTCATGCTTCTGTATGACCAGAGAAAGGGTATGGAAAGTGTGGGCATTGAAAAGGAGCGTATCCTCAGCCTGTTTGATGAATGCTACAGCAACGGGGCTGCTATGACCGTGAACAAGGAACAGTCGCAGAAGCTGAGAGGCGAGATGCTGGATAATTACGAGATATACCGCAGTTCCATAGAAAACGCATACAGCGTTAAATCTGTAAAGGAGTGATCAGGATGGCAGATATACTTGATTTGCTTTCGACTATTGCTTTTATAGCAGCAGGCGCATTCTTTCTGCTGTCAGTATTTCTCTGGTTCAGATTCCGTGTGCTTTCTATAATAAATGACCTTTCAGGGCGTACAGCGAGAAAGTCTATTGAGCAGATACGTGCGAGAAACAATATGGCTGCATCTGACTACAGAAAAAGCGGCGTAAAGCTCAACCGGAGCAAACGTGTAAATAACGGCTCCGGAGCCAAGCCTGTTCCGGCGATAACAGAGAGGCTTTACGGAAATCCTTCTGATACACCACTTACAGAGGTTCTTGCGGAGAAGGATACGGCTTCAGAAGCAGAGCCTATGGATGCTACCCTTTATAAGGAAGGCACGACTACTGAGTTCGTTGCAGACAGCAAGGAGACATCGGTGCTTTCCGTCGGAGGCGCTGTACAGGCTGCTGACCCAAGACCTGTGGCTGAGCTTATTATGATCGAGGACATCATTCTTATCCATACCGAAGAGGTGATCTGATGAAAAAAACCATAAAGCATCCGGTGGGTGTGTTTCTGGTGATAATGCTGAGCATTCTTGCGTCATCAGCGTGCATACTTGCAGTTCCTGCGGCTCATAACCGCCACGGACTTACGATGCTGTGCTCCGGAATATTCTGGGCAGGAATGGCTGCCGGATATGGGGTATTGTTCTATGTAAACGCAGTAAGGCGCAGAAGTACGGATACTGCTTCAGGTCATCGTGCAGGCATAATATCCTTTTTCAGGAACACGCCTGCAAGAATCGCAGATATTTCCGGGCTTGTGTGTATCATTCTTCTGATCGTTTCTTTTTCAGCAGAGCCTATGGAGGGCTATCTGCAGTTTGTACTTTTCTTTCTGATCGTTTTCCTGTTTCATATGCACTGCATCCTGAATGGTGAAAACTACAGATTTCTACAGCTTATTATAAGGAGGGAAGCGAAATGAAAAATCGCCTTTTAAAGCGCATAGCGGCAGCTGCTGGGTCAATGGCGGTTCTGCTGACATCTTTTTCCCAGATGCAGTTTGCTTCATTGTACGCTGAGGAGACTCCTGCCGCAGAAATAACAGACACCGCAGACATTCCTGCGGATACAGATGAACCTTCTCCTGTACCGGATGAGAGTGCAGTAACTTCCGTAGCCACTACAGAGCCGGCTGCGGAAATGACTACAGAAACCATAGCTGTTCAGACGGAAGCTGCCACGGCTTCATCTGAGGAATCAGCACTGACTACTACAGTTACGGAGGCTCCTGAGGAACTGAATGCGGCTGAAACCTATACAGTACGCTTTGCGGCTGAAAGCGGGTTTGTGATATATGTTCCCGGCGACAATGGCTTATGGCAGCAGACATTCTCTGTGACTGCAAAGGCAGGTACAGACGTAGCCTTCAAGATAGACGGTACACCCTTCCGGACTGTAAAGGTAGGGGAAAAATTCGTGCCGTCATCAGGAGATACATACCTGATTTCTGATATACAGGAAAATACCGTCGTAAGGATAGCCAACGGCAATTACAGTACAGCGTTTTCTATCTCAAAGCCTGATAAGGTAACAGCAGATTATGCGGTGCTTTCCATGAGAACTCCTACTGCGGCAGAGAGACTGTACTATGCCCGTATACCCTATGCTGAGGGACAGAGGATCAGTACGAACGATGTTGTAGAAGCTGTCAGAAACAGCACCGACCCAAGAACAGCAGGCATCTACAGCATGGACAGCTCCGAACCGCTGAAGCTTTATGAAAACGGCTTTTACTATTTCGTATTTGAAAATGGTGACGGCACATATAAAAACGGTGCTTATACGTGCACAGTAAGGCAGATAGACAGGACTGCACCTACAATAAAAGCTGACTTTGTTTCATATGTTCAGGAGATGAACGGAGACGAGGTGGTATACACGAAGTTCCGTGCGGAGTTTACCGCCTATGATAACGGCGATAATGCAGAGCAGATAAAGACACTGTCAGGCATTGCCGAACCGTCGGAGTTCTTTCTTGTAAACGACCTTGCCATCAGAACCCATGCTCTCAGTAATGCGAAGATAACTCTCATGGATGGCAAAGAGGACAGATATCAGATAACTGCGGAATACAAGGGAGAATACACGCAGGATATGTACCTTATCATCAGAGACAAGGCAGGCAACGAGGCTTTTGCCGACATCAAGACTGCGGATACGACCACGGATAATGTGGTAATGAAGGTAAGCTATGACACATCCGATATGGGACGGTCGTGCAAGGTCTGGACTGAAGCTCCCCAAAGCTGGCAGCTTTCATATCTGAATGGCGGGAAAACATCCTGCTTTTACAATAAGTTCAGTATATTCAACGAGGGCGAGACCTATACAGTTATCGCAGATAACGGCAGAAATGAAGTGGGCAGGACAGCAGGCTTCTCTGTCACAGGTCTTGACATCCATCCGCCGGAAATAGATATCGTTGATGAGTACAGCGGAAAATGGCGCAGTGCCGGCAATACGCTTATCAGTGTACGGCTGAGTGAAGCCGGAAGCAGCCTTTTCTATTACCGTTCATCAGAGCCGGTAACAGACGGAAACTACAAGTTCAGCTCCTATGCTTCTGTCGCTGATAAAAACTCTGTGATAGATGTTGAAGCACCTGTTGAAAGCGGCATCTGGTATTTCTATTTCTACGGCGAGGACAAGCACAATAACGAGACTGATGTTATCGAGTATGTCTATATGCTTGACGCCGAGGCTCCTGCATTTGGTGAAGGAAGCAAGCCTGTGTATATTGAGGATGATAAATACGGCTTTGTACAGCTTATCGCAAATACGCTTTCCTTTGATATGTTTTTTGACGAGTACGCATATGCAGCGTTCAGTGTGTCGGATACAGGCGGCAGCGATATCAGCAGTTATCAGTATACCTTCGGAAACGAGTGGAAAGACGCAGTGCCGGAGTCGTCCTTAGAGGGCTATGAGCAATATACTCATTTCATAAAGCTTCCGGCAGATGCGGACGGTAACCTTAAAATAAGGATCGCTGATAACGCCGGCAATGAGACTGTCTACAATTTTGCAGACGGCGAGGTGGGAACGAACGTGCTGATAAACAGCCAGACTCCTGATGTTCCGGAGACGGACGCAGTAACGGATGATGGCAGACCGTATACTGACGGACAGTGGACAAATAAGAGCGTACGTATAACTCTTTCGGGAAGTGCTGTTGAATATGCCGAGGGATGCTTTATAAATCCTCAGAGATTCGAGTATAGTACAGATGACGGTATATGGGAAAATATGCCTGATACTGACGGAAGTACTGCTGACACTGTTATAGGCGGATATGTAAACAATGTTATGCTCATTGAGGATGAAATGGACAGTGTATACCGATTCCGTGCAGCAGGCTATAACGGCAGAGTCAGTGATGAATGCTCAGCTGCGGTAAGGATCGACAAGACTATTCCAGAAAATGCAGAGTATGTGATAAACGGAGCTATGGGTACACTTCCCGATGGAAGCGGCAGCGGATGGTATACTTCCATCAGCTCTGATGACCTTATTACAATTACAGCTCCCGAGGCTGACGGAGGTTCTCCTGTAACTGTATGGTACAGGCTGTCCAAGGATGGAAGTATTGCTGATATTACGAAATTTACAGGAAATAATCATCCTGAGTTCAGCGGAGACGGTGTGTACAGCTTTGAGATATGGACCTCTGACGCAGCCGGAAACGTATGCAGCAAGGTGTCTTATGATACGATAAGCGTGGATACCTCAGCTCCTGAGTGTGAGCTGCTGTATATACGGCAGGAAGGCTCGGAGCTTCCGATACTTTCAGGTACAGATAAGGACGGCAGCATCACAGCTTCAATGAAGTATTATTTTTCAGAGACTGTGAATATCGTAACAAGCTTCGGATTTGACATAAGCGGCAAAAACAGGCTTCAGTATGCTTTCTCCGACAGCGCAGTGCTTGAGGCGGCTGAAAATCTTCTGTGGCATGACTATGACAGCGAAAAGGGGATTATCGCTGAGCCTGACATGAGGTTCTATCTGTATGTAAGGGCGACTGACAATGCAGGCAATGAAACTATAGTATGCTCTGACGGGATCATAATAGACACAGCAGAGCCTGAAGGCATTGAGAATGCGCCTGAAATTGATATCATACCTGAGCCGTATCATTACGGCAGCTTCTATAACCGTGACCTTGAGGTGAGCATTTACGCCGAGGATCCGTCAGTTACCGGTGACGAGGAAAGCAGTGTTGAGACTGATGTACGTTCAGGGCTGAAGCTTGTGGAGTATAAGGTCTACTGTAACGGCGAGGTAACTCAGGATGGCAGGCTAAGCCTTGATAAGGACGGCTGGAGTGCTGGGGGAAGCGTCGTCATTGACAGCTCACGAAACAATTCCAATGACATCATTGTTGAAGTAAGGGCTGTTGATATGTCAGGAAACGAGCGTGTAACACGTACAGCCTCCGGCAGGATCAGAATTGACACTGCTCCGCCGTCGGTCAGCGTTTCATATTCTGACGTTCCATCGTCAGAAACAGGCGGAAAGTCATATTTCAACAGACCAAGAAAAGCTGTTATAAAGATAACAGAACGCAATTTCAGCCCGGAGGATGTGAAGGCGTCTGTTACCTGCTCAAACGGAAGCGCACCTTCCGTCAGCGGCTGGAGCGTTTCAGGCAGCGGAGATGATACGGAATATACAGGCACTGTTACATTCAGTGCAGACGGCGACTACACCTTTGATTTAGCGTTCACAGACATGGCTGGAAACAGATGTGTGAATGTATCCTACGGCGGCTCTGCTGCGCCGAAAAAATTCACTATAGACCAGACCAGACCGGTGATAAACGTGGAGTTCCACAATAATGACGAGAAGAACGGAGGATACTTTGCGGATAAGCGCACCGCTGTCATTACAGTAAATGAGCATAATTTCAGTGCGTCCGGCGTAAAGCTAACTGCAATCAGGAACGGCAGAGCTGTGCTTTCCGGTTCAGAGGGACTTGTCTGGGAGAACAAGGGAGATATTCACAGAGCATCAGTTACATTTGAGGATGACGGTGTTTACAGCTTCGGAATCAGCTGCACAGATCTTGCCTCCAATGAAAGCGGCGAAGTCAGCTACGGCAGTTCCGTATATCCCAACGAGTTTACGATAGATAAGACTATTGAGACACCGTTAATTCTCGTGAACGGCAGAAGCTGCAGCGGCGGAGCGTTTTCAGGGAAGGCAGTAATATCCTTCAGCTTCGGAGATGTCAACTATGCTTCTCACAGCATAAAGGCAACTCACACTGCGATGGGTGATACACGTGATGTAACAGATGAGCTTATCGGCAATGTAAACGTGTCAGCCGGAAGCTGTTATGTTACCCTTGACAATATCCCTGAGGATGAACAGGCGTATGACGGCATCTATACCATTTCCGTTTCTATGGATGATCTTGCAGGCCATTCCGAAACGACCGAAGTGACCTTCTCAGTGAACAGATACGGTTCTGTGTATGTTTTCAGCGACTATCTGCGTTCCCTTATTGATGGAGGAGGCTCTTATGTAAAGCAGCTTGAGGATGATATCGTTATAACCGAGTATAACGCAAACCGTCTGAAGGAAGGCTCTCTTTCAATTGTGATAACTCATGACGGACGTCCTGTGGATGCTGCCTGTACTGATATAGAGCCTGTTATAAACAGCAGGGTAACTACAGGTGAAAGCGGATGGTATCAGTATCGTTATGTCATCAGCAAGGAGAATTTCACCGCTGATGGTGTATATAAGATAGCTGTATCCTCTGAGGATGAAGCCGGCAATACTCCGGAGAATACCAATTATGACGATCAGGGAATATCCTTCTGTATCGACTCAACAGCTCCTGAGCTTGCCAGTGTTACAGGACTGGAAAAGAGCATTATTAACAACAAGGAGAACCTTGTACGGTACAGTGTGTTCGATACAATGGGCATAAAGAAGCTTCAGGTTTACATCGACGGAGCTGTTGTGTATAGTGTAACAGATTTTTCTGAGGATGCAAATAACTACAGCGGCGAGTTTACTATAACCGAAAGCAAAGCGGCTCAGTCTGTACGTATTGTAGTTGAGGATATAGCAGGAAACATTACAGATACCAACTCCAAGAGCTTCAGCCCTCATTACGCATTTGAGCGTATCGTGACAGTATCCACGAATGTATTTGTACGTGTGTACGCCAATAAGCCATTGCTATGGGGAATTATTGGAGGCGCTGCACTTCTTGTATCAGTGCCGTTTATGATTGCGTTTCTCAGGAAAAGGAAAAGAGAGCGTACAGCGCATTAACTGAACAGTGAAAAAAGAGGCTGCTCCGCATTATTGTGCGAAGCAGCCTCTGCTTATGTCATGATATTATTCAGTGACAGACCACTGATTATAATTATATGTATTTGCATTCACAAGGTCGAATATTTCAAGCTCAGGTATATAGTAGCCCAGATGGAGCACGCTTCCCTCGGATGGCGATTCAGTGCCGTTCTCATAAAGCGTATCTGTCTCTACAACAAGGGCATAGAATGTATCTCTGCATATGTGGTAGCCTTCTTCAGCGTCGCTGTCGTCATCGAAATAATCATAGGGCATACTTCCGCCTATGGAGTAGCCGTTCATGCTGGCGGCGAGAGTTCTTTCAAGCTCCTCCTCAGTGAGTCCGTAGTCAGTCATAGATACAAGCTTGTCGAAAGCAGCCTGACCATAGTAGACCTCATACGTGCCGGACAGATATGCACTGTCGGGGTCTGAACCGTCTTCGTAATATCTGAATGTGCCATCTGTCTCCAGATGAAGCTCTGAGCCTGAGCTTATGGAAAGGGTATGTCCGGTCATCATATCCTCTGTTCCGATATGGAACTCAGTTGTTTCAGTTACACGGCGTATATCAGTTTCAGGTGTTGTAAAATCAGCGCACTGCGCCGCAAATGTCAGGACTGTATTCTTATCTGGAGCAATAAGAACATCAATGCAGAACTTGACATTTTCCTGAAGCATTTCAATGCGTCCCACAAAGCATTCAGTACCATCAGCAGTCGTTATTGCTGTAACGCCGGAATCACTATATGTAAGCTCATATGATTCGGAAGAATACATCTCAATAAGCTTAGAGTAAAATTCATCGGGCGTAAAGCTTCCAAGAACTGATGTGCCCTGAAGCATATACACTGTCTTATTGTCAGCAGAGGAAAATGCGCCTTCATATCCTGCCATTTCCTCCCATTTTCCGTCTACAGTGAAGGAGATGTTTCCCACAGTGCATACCTGAGGCTGTGTTTCAGCTTCTGTGCTGTCTTTCTGTGATGAGCTGCTTTCAGGTCTTGACGGAGTTATCCCTGCATTTTCTTCCATAGCCTCAATCAGCCCTTCCTTAAATCCCTCCTTGAATGCAGAGATAAAACCGCATCCGGTAAATGATGCAGCGGTTAAAGTGAGCAGTGCTATAAGTGCAATTTTTTTCATATTATCTATCCTTTCTTAATAAGCTGACATAAGTATACCACTTTATCCTGTTAATGTCAAGAAAAGGAGCTGTCCCGTTTCAGAACAGCTCTCATATTCGGATTATGTTTTCCCGAACCGATTCAGGAAATGCTCCTGTCTTTTCCCGAACAGCCTTTCCCCAAGCTCATCGCTTATCTCAATAAGCATCTGTTCATAGGCGCACTGGAGAGGGGAGACATGGTTTTCGTTTCCGGTCTCCATACGGTTCATACAGCCGCAGGAGTTTGTGCAGCGTGTTTTCAGGGCGCATTCACGGCATTCCTCAGGTTCTTTTGATCTCCTTGAAACCTCTGTCTGCTTCTGCACGTCGATTCCGCTGAACACATCACCGAAGCAGAAGTCATCATCACCGATAAACTGAGTACAGGCGTATATCCTTCCGTCCGGAGTTATGGGCATCTGCCTCATGCCAAGATGACACCTCTGTGACGGATTGAAGCCGCTGATACACTCCCTTATCTTGCTGTCAAAGGGACTGAAGAAAAGGTGCTTTCCGCTGAGGAATACCTGTTCGTAGAAATCTGCAGTTGAACGCAGCTCCTTTTCAAGTATACGGAGCTTATCCTCTGTCCAGTGTGCGTTCTTTCCGTAAGCAGGAGTGGCGGTGATCCTCTCAAATCCAAGACCATAGAGATATTTCACCGATTCCGAGAAAAGGTGCACCGCTTCAGGCGCAAGGGTGAGCATGGCGTAGGAATCAGGCAATTCACGGAGCAGAAGTCCGGCAGCACGCTCCATATCCTCAAATGTACTGCTGCCGTCAGCGTATCTGCGGCTTATTTTCTGGGCTGTGCCGTCAAAGGAAATGCCTATACCCATATTGACTTCCTTTGCACGGCGTATGAATTCCTCATCAAGGAGCGTGCCGTTGGTAGTCATTTTGCAGGCAAAGGGTTTTCCGGTTTTACGTGACAGCTCTTGACAGTAATCAAGGGCATAGTAGATCTTCCGGCGTTCCAGCAGAGGCTCGCCGCCGAAAAAGCACAGACCTGCGCTTTTGCCTATAGAGAACGCAAGATCACACGCCGCCTTCAGCACTTCCATTGACATGGAGGTGCTTTTCTTTTCACGTATGCAGTAGCTGCAATTCATGTTGCAGCTTTCTGTAAGATGAAGTGTAAAGTTCATAGCCTACTCCATATACGGCATAATACCGCCGTCTATCATTACATCTCCGGCAAGCTCAGGCTCAGTAGTCGTAGTCTCCTCAGTGTAAATGGGAGCGACACCTGCTGTTGTTACTTCCGTAGTAGTCTGAGTAGTAACGCATATATCACCGGACAAGGTAAGTTCAGTGGCAGTTGTAGTGGCAGGCACCTTTTCCGACGCAGTAGTTATTACGCCGCCTATTTCCAGCTCAGTTGTGGTAGCTGTTGTGTAGGTCTGCTTACTTCGCTTTGTTGTGACTGCCGGAGCAGTTTCTTCAGTGACCGGTGCCATGCCGGGAACAGCTATCCTATCAGAGTAAGCGATGGTAACAGCAGGAGCTGTGGTCGTGTTCCTGCTTCGTATTTCCTCAATCATATCTTCTGTAAGCACCTCGCCGTTGTGCATGACCGTAGTTGTTACCTCCGGCAGCACCGCAATATCGCCGTCAAGCTCTACGCAGGTTTCTTCGGGCTGCTCTATCATTCCCACGATCTCCACATCTGTAACAGCAGTTGCCGGCTCGGTATCCGCAACAGCCACATCACCGTCAATCTGCGGTGCAGTGCTGCATCCGGCAAGGCTTCCTGCCGCTGTGATCATGGAAGCAAAACGCATGGCGTAGTTTGGTTTCTTGTAGTTCTTTACAGGTTTGATTTTCATAACGCTCATCCTTTCTTTCAGTCGATTACTAAGCAATCCCATATAACGCTGTCAAAGACAAATTTTTCTTTTGGTATAATGATCTGTGCAATTACCTCAGAGCATACATCTTCATAGCATCTGTCATAAAAGTATGTATCGCTGTAAATTATATTTAATGTGTTTCCGCAGGCATCAATGTTGTCAATGTCATAGCATACTGAACCGCCGCAGCTCTGGAACATTGCACAAAGCAGGAGAACGTTCTCCTCAAAGAATGCCTCGTCATATTTAGTAAGGTAGGTTTCACTCAGAGCTTCTCCGGAAATGTAAGTCACCAGAAACTCTGCCATTTCTTCTGTGGATGTGATAACAGCATCGCCGGTTTCATATTCAAAATAACAATCAAAATGCTGATTGAATTCGATCGTATATTCAAAGGAATCCACTGCTTCAATAATAAGCTTTTTCAGTGCGGCGATATCAAAGCAGTTCACTCTGCCGTCGCTGCATACATCTGCACGGACAAGTGCATCCTGAGAAAGCTGAGACTTTCCGAGAATGTATTTCTGGATGGATATTGTGTCGGTCATGGACAACCTGCCATCGCCGTTGATGTCGCCTGTTATGCCGGCTTCCTCTGTTTCCCCGATTCCGTCAGTTCCGGGCAGACGGTAATATTCAATAATGCCGCCTGCACCGCATTTATATGTGAATTCTATGCAGTAAATATATTCCTCTTCCGGAACTGTATAATCGCTTACAAGTCCCTGTTCTGTCAGTTCATCAAGCAGAGCAATCACCATAGCTTTACGCTCACTGACAGAAGCGGCAAGAAGCTCCTCGCTTTTCATAATAGCTGTTACAGCTTCATCAACATCAGCAATATCAGCAAGCTGCTGTTCAGTTGATTTGCAGCCCTCAGAGTCGGAACTGACTGTCTCCGCCGTATAAGAGGTGTCTGCATCTTTTGCAGCATCCTGAGCATATGTGCTCATTGGCACGGCAGCAGCAGTCAGAACAGTACACAGAAGCACACATAATCCCTTTATAATTCTCATAAGATCAATCCCTTTCAATAACCAATAAACTCGTTGTATTCATCCATGGAAAAGCTTATACTTCCGTCGGCAGTGCAGATATAATTGCCGCCCTTTTCATGGAAAATGCTGTACACCGAACCGGCAGTCAACCTGTACGCACCATCGGGAGCACTGCCGGAATTGCTGTTCAGGAAGAAAAGTCTGTCCATTCCGTCATAACAGCTCACCGCATCAGTCCACGGAAAATATGCTGTAGATCCAGCAATCTCCTCATCAGTCATATCCTCAAAGAGATACTCGCAGTTATACTCCTCGATGAAATATTCAAGGGACATATATTCACTTGGAACATACACAGAAATCATATCACCGTAGTACAGGTTTCTGTATTCCAGCGGATACTCAACTAAAATATCAAGCTGCTCATAGGGCAGACCGTCAATGGCGGTGTAATATCTGTTTACAACGATCCCATAAACAGCCTCGTCGGAATGCTTCGCCAGATACTGCCATGTGCTCAGGGACGAAACCGAGTCATCAGGCTCCGGTTCAGGTGAATATGAAAAGTCGATAAGTTCGCTCACATCTATGATGTTATCCTGAATCCGGAAGCTTGTTTCCGGATATACCGTGAAGTCACGACCTATATCTATAGGCTCATCTTCTCCATAATCAGATGTTGTTGAAGTGGGCATTGTATAGGAAGGCTCGTAATTTGCTGTAGTCATGGTAGGCATCGTTGTGTATGTAGAAGGTGAGGGCACGGTCTGCATTGACGTTGTGGTTGTTTTTGAGGTGGTAACGGCAGTTCCTGTTTTGGTGGAAGTTGTCGTGGTTACATCAGTCGTTTTTGAAACGGTCGTTATCTTTGTAACCACAGAGGAGCTTGCCTGAATGCCTGCGGATGTTGTAATAGGAGCAGATATGTCTGCATATACAGGCATGGCAGCTGATGAAGAAGTGCTTTCTGAAGTGGCAGTTTCAGCGTGACTGATATCAGCAGCATTATCCGTGCATAAGTCCTCCGACTCCACAGCCTCACAAAGGCATTCTGTATTTATTGTTGTTTTGGCAGGTACAGGTGCTTTCTCAACATACTGCTCCTGTACCTTACTGATATTCATAAAGCTTGTGCTTATCACAACAGCAATTGCAGCAGTAACTGGCACGGCAGCGTATTTCATGAGATTTATCCAGAATGGAACAGCATTTTTATCTTCCTCAAGATCTTGAAGAAATTCATCCTTTCTCAGAGGCTCCGGAATGCTGTATGCGCTTTTAAGTGCGTTTTTCAGTTTTTTGTTCATTCCTGCACCTCCTTTTCAAGGCTTTGTCTCAGGGCAGAGAGGATCTTTTTCAGTCTGCGGCTGAGAGAAAATCTGGATACATTATATAGTTCACTGAGTACGCCGACAGGCACATCGTTTATGTATCTTAGCAGCACAAGCTCCCTGTCCTCGTCAGACAGGGCGTATACTGCGTCTTTCAGGGCAATATGCTCCGTCCATATCTCCTCATGGTCTGTGCTGTCGGAAGGCTCTTCAGTCAGAGAAACGGGCTTTTTCCGGCGGAATTCGTCGGTGCATAAATTGCCTGCAATTGTATAAAGCAGCCGTATCTGCTCGTTTTTTCCGTGGTACTGGGGGTTCTCAAGATATCGAAGGAAGGCTTCCTGAGTAATATCCTCGGCAGTATCACGGTTTTTTACACGCAAAAAGCAATAGCGGTATATTTTGTCATATTGTTCTTTTAAGTCAGCTGACACTGAAAAACCTCCCTTCTGCCTTTTATAACGGTTTGCCGTACCTGTATGTGCGGAGAAATATGGTAAATATTCTGTTAAAATTATAATGTATTTTTTCGCAAATGTCAATCTGACCCAAAATTTATGGTAAAATTGTACATCTGATATGCTGTACGATGCAGCATGAATACAACTATAATCATGTTTGATGTGAATGCTGTTTTGCGGTAAAATTAAAAGAGCAGAAATCATTGAGGAAAGGAACAATAGTAATGTTGAATCATCTTAGCCTGTATCCTAATCTTGTATCAGTACGGAAGTCGGTGTGTACACAGCAGGAGCTTGCTGCTGAGATAGGTATTTCCCAGCAGGAAATAAGCAGATATGAGCGGGGAGAGATAAAGGCGCCTGTGAACTATATAGTAGATGTGGCGTCTGTGTGTCAGGTGAGTGTTGATTATATACTCGGGCTTTCGCCGGAAACGGAGAATGGGCTTACTGAGGATGAAACAGAGCTTCTTTCAATATGCAGGAAGCTGTCGGAGAAAAACCGTATACGACTCATAGAAAGAGCACATTCGCTTATGGAGGATCAGACGGAGGAATGAATAATGAGCTGCTGCACTATCATACTGTGCAGCAGCTCATTTTGCCTATATTCAGTTGAAGACAGTTTCAATAAGCTTAGGTGCGCCTTCCGGAGTGTAACGCCAGCGGCTTATGTGATCGCTGTCTGTAAAGTATTTCAACGGCGGCAGCGGCAGGTCTTCATCAAATACGTCCACTATCACAAGCTTCACCTTCATTTTTTCAGGAATAAGAGCTTTTATGTAAACGCTTGCACACTGACCAGGCTGGAGTCTTTCCTGAGGCTCGGCAAGTCCGGCGAGATTCGGCGTAAGCTCCACGAATACACCATAAGGTTCAACAGAACGTATCATACCTGCAACAGTTTCACCGGTCTCGAACAGCGCAGCGTTTTCCTCCCATGTGCCCAGAAGCTCCTTATGGGTAAGACATAGTCTGCCGCTATCGAAGCCCTTTACAACTGCACGGATACACTGCCCTACACGGAATCGGTCTGAGGGATGGCTTATCCTTGATACAGAAATTGCATCAATAGGAATAAGTGACGGAATGCCGCAGCCGGCGTCCACGAAGCATCCGAAGCGTTCCATATGGGTTATGCGCACAGGAATGATGTCACCTGCGGTCAGCTTTGAAATATAGTTTCTGAAGCATTCCTCCTGCACGCAGCGGCGAGAGAGGATAGCTCTCGGTTTTCCGTTCTTATCCTGTTCAATGCGCACTACACGGAAGCATACAGGCTTTCCGGCACGTGCAATAAGTGCGATATCTCTCACGCTTCCGTCGGATATTCCTCGTGCCCCTTCTTCTCTCGGAATAAATCCCTGCATACAGGGCAGGTCTACGATAAGGTTATGGGCGCTGTCGCATACCATAGCCCGTGCTTCAAGGATAGTTCCCTTGTTCATGGCTGAAATAAGTGCCTCGGTGCTGCGGATGGACGCCTGATTTTCCGGTGTACAGAGTCTGCTTCCTTCTGGTAAATATTCTGTCATTTTGACCTCCAAGACGTTAATAGGATTTTGTACAGTCTATGCGGCAGCCAGACAGTTTATGACGGCAGTATGATCTTACCGCCTTTTCCTATGACGATTTTTTCAGCAGCGTCCCTGTTTCTTTCACTGCACAGAAGGACAGCAGATGAAGTCTGCCGCTTCTGGACTTCGTTCATATCCTCGTAGTTGTAATCAGTTTCAACAAGTGCGGTGATATAGTTCATGGATGTTACAGCTGTTGGCAGCAGCGTGAAACGCTTCTTGTGGCGGTGGGTAAGGCGGATGCTTTCCGGATGCAGAGGTCGTACTGACAGTATTTTTGTGTCTGAAAACTTACGTCTGATTTCAAGAGCAGCCTTCTCAGCGGCATCAAATGTGTCAAATTCTGCGGTTATCTTGCGTCTCATATTCTCCTCCTGTTGTGTAAACGGGTATAATTTTAGTTGAAATGACTATAATCAAAACTCGTTTTTATTATTTTTCGACAAACACAAAAAAATATGCTCTGAAAATATTGCCATAATAAAAAAAATGAGGTATAATATAAGGTGCACGTGCGCAAAGTATCTGAAAGCAGGAAGAGGTGCATAAATATGGATGTGCGTCCGGCAGATATACTTGTTATGAAAAAGCCCCATCCATGCGGGTGCAATGAAATGTATGTCATACGATCGGGAATGGATTTCAAGCTTCGCTGCACAGGCTGCAGCAGGGAATTTATGGTTCCCAGAAACAAGATCGAAAAAAGCATACGACGCATAAAGCGTGACGGTGAAATTGTTCAATAAGAAAATGAAAGGTGTCGGAAGTAATGCTTGAAAAGCTCAGACAGATGGAACTCAATTATAATGCGCTCAATGAAAAGCTGATGGACCCTGAAGTCGTATCTGATCAGCAGCAGTATGTTGAGCTTATGCGTGAATACAAGCGCATGACTCCTATTGTGGAGCAGTATCATGTATACAGAGCAGCCGAGGAAAGCTTTCGTGACGCAAAGGAGCTTCTGGATTCAGGTGAGGCTGACGATGAGCTTCGTGAAATGGCTCAGATGGAATACGATGAGTCAAAGGAAAAGATCGAGGAATTGAAGCTTACCCTTAAGAGAATGCTTCTCCCGAAAGATCCAAATGATGACAAGAATGTTATCATAGAGATCAGAGGCGGCGCAGGCGGTGAGGAGGCTGCACTTTTTGCAGGTGCGCTCTATCGTATGTACAGTATGTACGCCGAATCCCACGGCTGGAAGCAGGAGATACTCAGTGCCAATGCCACGGAGCTTGGCGGATATAAGGAAATAAGCTTCTCGATTACAGGCGAGGGTGCATACTCACGATTCAAGTATGAAAGCGGCGTACACCGTGTACAGCGTGTTCCTGAAACCGAATCACAGGGCAGGATCCATACATCAACAGTGACCGTAGCTGTTCTCGTTGAAGCAGACGAGGTTCAGCTTACTATAAATCCAGCTGACCTGAGAATAGATGTGTTCCGTGCAAGCGGCGCAGGCGGTCAGCATATCAACAAGACTGAATCAGCTGTGCGTATCACTCACATTCCTACAGGCGTTGTAGTTGAATGTCAGGATGAGCGCAGTCAGTTCAAGAACAAGGAACGTGCGATGCTTATTCTCCGTTCAAGGCTCTATGAATCAATGCTTCAGGAGCAGAATGATAAGATCGCATCAGAACGCCGTATGCAGGTAGGCAGCGGTGACCGTTCTGAGAGAATAAGAACATACAACTATCCTCAGGGAAGAATGACTGATCATAGAATAGGTCTTACTATCTATCGGCTTGAGGATCTGCTTAATGGAAATTTAGACGAGGTGTTCGACGCACTTGCTACAGCTGATGAGCTGGCAAAGCTTGCAGGCGAACAGAATGAGGCGTGAGAAGAAGATGGAAACTATACTGCTTTCCGCAGATGCAGCCGGCATAGAAAAGGCTGCTGAGCTGATAAAAAACGGTTGTCTTGTTGGTATGCCCACAGAAACTGTATACGGTCTGGCGGCAGATGCCTTAAGCGATGAAGCAGTAGCTGAAATCTTCACTGCAAAGGGACGGCCTGCTGACAATCCTCTTATTGTGCATATTGCGGATATGGAAAAGCTTCCGGAGCTTGCAGAGGATATTCCGGAGCTTGCATACAGGCTTGCCGAAAGGTTCTGGCCCGGACCGCTTACAATGATATTCAAGAAGAAAGACTGCATACCCCATATTACATCAGGCGGACTTGATACAGTGGGCGTGCGTATGCCTGCCCATCCGGCAGCACTGGAGCTTATACGCAGATCAGGTCTTGCACTTGCTGCACCGTCAGGTAATGTGTCCGGCTATCCCAGTCCCACAAAAGCAGAGCATATGCTCCGTGATATGAACGGCAGGATCGCTGCTGTTATTGACGGCGGCGAATGCAGCGTAGGCGTTGAATCTACAGTTATCTGCTTTGAAAATGACAGTACTGTCCGGATACTCAGACCCGGCGGCATTACAGAGGATCAGCTTTCTGAAGCTGCTGACAAGGTGATTATCGACCCTGCGATCCTGAATGATATTCAGGAGGGACAGGCTGTACGTTCACCTGGTATGAAATACCAGCATTATTCACCTGCTGCCCGTGTTGTGCTTGTTGAGGGCGGATATTCTGATTTCTGCCGGTATGTAAATGAAAATGCCGGTGATAATATATATGCACTTGTATTTGACGGAGAAGGTGGGGGGCTAAGCGTTCCTGCTGTCTGCTACGGCTGTGATGAAGCACAGCAGGCTCATATGCTGTTTGCCTGTCTCAGAGATATGGATGAAAAGGGCGCAGAAGCAGTATACGTCCGTGCACCTGAGCCACATGGAATAGGACTGGCTGTATATAACCGTCTTATCCGTGCTGCTGGATTCGAGGTGATACAGGTATGAATATTCTGGAGGGTGTGATGGTAGTAGGTCTTACTGGTCAGACCGGAGCCGGAAAAAGTACCGTATCAAGTGTATTCGGCGAATGCGGCTTCGGGATCATAAACGCTGACCTGATATCCCGTGAGGTCGTGGTAAAGGGAAGCAGCTGTCTTGGTGAGATAAAGGACTGCTTTCCTGAGAGAGTGATAAATCCGGATGGTACGCTCAATCGTAAGGAGCTTGGAACTATAGTATTCAGCGACCAGAAGAAAAAGGAGCTTCTCAACTCTATTATGTATCCCTATATTGTAGGCAGGATACTTCAGGAGATACATCGCTTTGCTGATGAAGGCAGGAAGATGATACTTCTTGACGCTCCCACACTTTTTGAGAGCCGGGCAGACGATTTCTGCGAGCTTATCATATCTGTGGTGGCAAGAGAGCCTCTTCGCCGTGAACGCATCATGGAGCGTGACAGACTGACTGAGGAGCAGGCGCAGCAGCGCATTGATTCCCAGCTCCCGGAGGAATTCTTTGTAAGACATTCCGACTTTATCATCAAGAATAATAAGGATCGCAGCAATCTTTATGCTGTTGCAAGAGAGGTTGCGGAAAAGGTAGTAGATTATTACCATGAAAAATTTTAAGGAGGCAGAATACATGGAAAATACAAATGCAGCAAAGGAGCGTAAGGATGAGCTTTTTTCAAAGCGCAGACACGCTGCTTATCGTATAAGTGCAGAGGAAAAGGCTGAGAGCGATAAGTTTGCTGAAGCTTATAAAGGCTTTCTCAACGCTTCTAAAACAGAACGTGAGGCTTGTATCAATGCTGAGAATATACTGAAGGAAAACGGCTTTGTGCCTTTCAAAAACGGCATGGAGCTTCATGCAGGCGACAAGGTTTACCGCAATAACAGAGGAAAGGCTATCATTGCTGCTGTTATCGGAACTGAGCCGATCACAGAGGGCGTCCGTATCTGTGCGGCGCATATCGACTCACCGAGACTTGACCTGAAGCAGAATCCTCTTTATGAAGCTAATGAGCTTGCTCTTTTCAAGACTCATTACTACGGCGGTATCAAGAAGTATCAGTGGGGCGCAATTCCGCTGTCACTTCACGGTGTAGTTGTAAAGGCTGACGGCACTTCCGTTACAGTAAATATCGGCGAGGATGAGACAGATCCCGTATTCTGTGTAACAGACCTTCTGCCTCATCTTGCCACAGAGCAGATGAAGCGTCCGGCTGGTGCTATTATAAAGGGCGAGGAGCTTAACATTCTTATCGGCTCTATGCCCTTCAACGAGGATGAGGAAAGCGAATCAGTTAAGCTCAATATCCTCCATATCCTTAATGAAAAGTACGGCATTACCGAGGATGATTTCCTTTCAGCAGAGCTTGAAGCAGTTCCCGCATTTCGTGCCTGCGATGTAGGTCTTGACAGAAGCATGATCGGCGGTTATGGTCACGATGACAGAGTCTGTGCATACCCTGCACTCAGAGCGATCGTTGACTGTGAAAAGCCCTCTCATACAGCAGTTGTTGTTCTCACTGACAAGGAGGAAACAGGCAGCGACGGCAATACAGGTCTTTGTTCGTCCTATCTTCCTTACTTTATAGACGACCTTGCAGATTGCTTCGGTGCGAAGGGCAGACACGTGCTCAGTGCGTCCCAGTGCCTTTCTGCTGACGTAAACGCAGCCTTTGACCCCACGTTCCCGGATGTTATGGAATCTAAAAACTGCGCATATCTCAATAAGGGCGTATGTGTTACAAAGTTCACAGGTTCAAGGGGCAAGTCCGGCACCTCTGACGCATCCGCTGAATTTACCGGTACAGTACGCAGACTCCTTGACTCAAAGAATGTCGTATGGCAGACCGGCGAGCTTGGCAAGGTTGATGCAGGCGGCGGCGGTACTGTTGCTGCGTATATTGCGAATCTTGATGTGGATACAATTGATGTGGGCGTACCGGTTCTGTGTATGCACGCTCCCTTTGAGATCGTATCAAAGCTGGATGTTTATATGACATACCGTGCATTCAGTGCATTTGTAGAATAAGGAAGTGCATAGCATGAGCAACGAGAAACTTAAAATCAACAAGTGGCTTTCATTTATAATCGACGGAATCCTTTCAGGCTTTACATTGGGTGTAGGCGGCATGGTAAGTCTTTCCAGTGATAACCGCTATATAGGAGCATTCCTGTTTTCGCTGGGACTTTTCACGATCGTACAGTTCCGCTACGGACTTTTCACCGGCAAGGTAGGATATATCGTAAACCGTGAACCCGCATATATACTGGAAGTGCTTGTAACACTCATATCAAACGGTATCGGTACACTTGCAGCTGCACTTCTTCTCAGACAGACAAGATTCTTTACATCTGTTGTTTCCGGTATGGAGCAAACTATTGAGGAGCGTGTTTCTGCCACTATCGACGGCAAGATCCATGACGGTCCGCTGAGTATATTCGTTCTGGCGTTATTCTGCGGAATGCTTATGTTCACAGCAGTTGAGGTAAACCGTCAGTGTCGTGCAAAGGGCAACTTTGTAGGTGCACTTTTCGGCGTGGTGTTTCCTGTAGTCGTATTCATTATCTGCGGCTTTAACCACTGTGTTGCAGATATGTTCTACTACTTCTTCTGCGGATGTCCTGATGTTCCTGCGGCTGTGATCTATTTCGCTCTTGCGATTCTGGGCAATGCAGCAGGCGGTATGCTGATACCTGCAATGAAGAAGCTGTCGAATATGCCTCTTGAGGCTTAGTACTGGCTTCGGTTTATATCAAATAATATCATAACAGGAAAGCAGTCACGAGTGTGTGACTGCTTTTTTTTGAGGTATTGTGATGAATATTGGGAAGTGTAAATTGTAGTTTAGCGTGCAAAGCA
>JAZNOB010000175.1:0-12833 GCA_045580565.1 Ruminococcus sp. | reverse complement strand
ATTGTCTTCCTAAGACCGCTTGGCCTCCGACTTGGGCTACGGCACAAAGGCCCACTACGAAGCGATTCTGGAACATGGCGCAAGCCCTGTACACAGAATGTCCTTCCTGAAGAAGCTGTACGACAAATGAGCAGAGCTTCAAAAACAGGCAGGCTGGGCGAAACGGCAGTAAGACAGTATCTTGAAGCAAAGGGTGCTGAGATGCTGGAACAGAACTACCGAACAGCTGGTGGTGAGATCGACATTATCGCCGCACTTGGTGATGAGATTCTATTTGTTGAGGTCAAGACGAGAAAGGCAGGTTCGATGATCTCTGGCTTCGAGTCTGTGACCGCAAGAAAGCAGATGCTTATTATGCGTACTGCAATGCAGTACTGCGCTGAGCACACAACTGACCTGCAGCCACGATTTGATGTTGCTGCGGTTTATATGGCTGACGGGTGCGTTATTGATATTGACTATCTGGAAAACGCATTTGATATGTCAGGCAGTGATATAATATTTTAAGGCTATATGCCGATAAAAAAGGGTGGTAATTATGTATTACAAAAGTACACGTGACAGCAGTCTGCGTATAGATAGTGCTGTTGCAATTTCCAAGGGTATCTCTGAGGAAGGCGGTCTGTTTGTACCGGAGTCTATCCCGCAGATCACTATGGATGAACTGAAAAGCCTTTCTGAAATGAATTATGCCCAGCGTGCAGCAGCGGTTTTTGCAAAGTATCTCACTGACTTTACAGAGGCTGAGCTTGTATACTGCACAGAGAACGCATATTCCGTAAAGAGCTTTGAAACTGAAAATATCGCTGAGATCGCACATCTCTTCGATGGCACATATATGCTGGAGCTGTGGCACGGCCCTACCTGCGCATTCAAGGATATGGCTCTCCAGATCCTGCCTTATTTCCTGACTACATCCGTAAAGAAGCTGAGCCTCGATTACAAGATCGTAATTCTGGTAGCAACCTCCGGCGATACAGGTAAGGCTGCACTGGAAGGCTTCAAGGATGTTCCCGGCACACAGATCATGGTATTCTATCCTGAGGAAGGCGTAAGCGATATGCAGAAGCGTCAGATGGTTACTCAGGAGGGCGAAAATGTTACAGTATGCGCTGTAAAGGGCAACTTCGACGACTGCCAGAGCGGTGTTAAGACTATCTTTACTGATAATGATGTTATTGATACTCTGGAAAAGGGCGGTATGCGCTTCTCAAGTGCTAACTCCATCAACTGGGGCAGACTCGTTCCGCAGGTAGTATACTATGTATCCTCCTACGTAACAATGGCTTCTCAGGGCGAGATCGAATGGGGCGAAAAGATCAATATTGTCGTTCCTACAGGCAACTTCGGCAACATCCTTGCTGCATACTATGCTAAGATGATGGGCGTGCCGATCGGCAAGCTTATCTGCGCATCCAATGTAAACAAGGTTCTCACAGACTTTATCCGCACAGGTATCTATGACAGAAACCGTGACTTCTACGCAACAACCTCTCCGTCAATGGATATCCTCATTTCCAGCAATCTTGAAAGACTTCTCTATCTTCTGTCCGGCGAGAACGACGCTCAGATCCGTGAGTGGTTCGGCGCACTGGCAGCAGAGGGTAAATACGAGGTTTCCGATGACATCAAGGCTGCAATGAGCGAGCTGTTCTACGGCGGCTACTGCGATGACGCTGCTACAAAGGAAACTATCAGCAGCATCTACAAGACCTACGGCTATACCTGCGATACTCATACAGCAGTTGCTGTAAAGGTATATCAGGACTATAAGGCTGAAACAGGCGATCTGACAAAGACTCTTATTGCTTCTACAGCAAGCCCCTATAAGTTCAGCAGCAGCGTTCTCAGCGCACTTGACGAAACCAAGACCTCTGAGGATGAGTATGCTATGGTAGATACTCTGGCAGAAATGTCAGGCATTCCGGTTCCGGCTTCTCTGGCTGAGCTGAAAACAAAGGAAAGAAGATTCACAGGAAGCATCGACAAGACCGAGATGAAGGAGTTCGTTCTCGGTGAGCTGGGTCTTAACTAAGGCATATGAGCTTATTTGCAATAGGTGATCTCCACCTGTCTCTTGGAGTACCCGACAAGCCGATGGATATCTTCGGCGGCTGGAAGAATTACCAGCAGCTTATTGAAGAAAGCTGGCTTGAAAACGTAAAGCCGGAGGATACTGTAGTTCTGGCGGGCGACCTTTCATGGGGGATGACTCTCGAACAGTCTGACGCTGACTTTGCCTTCGTGCACAGGATGCCGGGACAAAAGCTCATCCTTAAAGGCAACCACGATTACTGGTGGAATTCACTTAAAAAGATGGAGAGCTTCTTTGAAGCCAAGGGCTATGACAGCCTGCACATTCTCCACAATAATCATTATGCTTATGAGCAGTACGGCATCTGCGGCACAAGAGGCTGGGTAAATATGCCCGGCGAGGCGGCAGACGCAAAGGTTCTGGCAAGAGAAGTGCAGCGTCTGGATGTCTCTGTCCAGTCTGCTGTCAAGGCAGGACTTGAACCGGTGGTATTTCTCCACTATCCGCCTATATACGGCAATTCCTATAACTATGACATACTTGAAGTGCTTCACAAATATAAGGTTGAGAGGTGCTTTTATGGTCATGTTCATGGCAAAGGGCACATTCATGCCTTTCAGGGCGTATATGAGGAGACCCGACTGGAGATGATTAGTAGTGATTATCTACACTTTATTCCAAAAAAGATACTTTGATTTGTGCTTAACGGAGAAGTGTAAAAATCCACTGGTCAAATTTTACAAGATATGGTATAATAATAAAGCGTGCATTGAAGAAATCTTGCGCAGCGGCGTGATTCGCTGGCAGAATGCGCGAGTTTAAAATAATGGAGGAAATCAACATGATTCTGAAGTCAAATGAGAAAACTGACATCAATATGTCCGAGCTGACTGTCGAGATCGACGCAGCTTCCTTTGAAAAGGCTGTAGAGGCAGCTTATCAGCAGGAAAAGAAGAATATCGCACTGCCGGGCTTCCGTAAGGGCAAGGTTCCGAGAAAGATGTGCGAGCGTACATTCGGTGAGAATGTATTCTATGAGCAGGCTATCAACATGGTGCTGAATGCAGAAATGTACAATGTTATCGTTGAGTCCGGTCTGGATCTGGTAGACGCTCCTAAGGTTGAGCTTCTGAGCTGTGACAAGGAGAACGGTGCAGTTCTGAAGATCACCTGCGTTACAAAGCCTGTTATCAACATCGCTGACTATAAGGGTATCACAGCTCCCAAGGCTGTTCGTGAAGTAACAGACGAGGATGTTGACGGTCAGATCAAGACCATGCAGCAGAGAAATGCAAGAGTTGTTCCGGTAGAGGACAGAGCAGCTGCTATGGGCGACGAAGTAAGACTGAACTTCGAGGGCTTCTTCGGTGATGAAGCATTCGAAGGCGGCAAGGGCGAAGACTTCCAGCTGAAGCTTGGCAGCGGTCAGTTCATCCCCGGCTTTGAGGAACAGGTTGCAGGTCACAACGTAGGCGAAGATTTCGATGTAGTTGTAACATTCCCTGAGAACTATCAGATGACAGATTACGCAGGCAAGGAAGCTACATTCAAGTGCAGCATCAACGCTATCACTTGTGAAGAACTGCCGGAGCTGGATGACGAGTTTGTAAAGGACGCTTCTGATTTCGAGACAGTAGACGAGCTGAAGGCTGACATCAGAAAGAAGCTTGAGGAAACAGCTGAAAATCAGGCTCAGAACGCATTTGAGAACGCAGTGATCGACGCTCTCATTGCTAAGGTTCAGGATCCGATCCCGCACTGTATGTTCGAGAACAGAGCTGAGACTCTGATGAACAGCTTTGCACAGCAGCTGAAGCAGAATGGTCTTGATATGGATCTGTATCTCCAGTACACAGGTATGGACGCAGATTCTATGAAGGCTACTTATCTTGAAAGAGCTGAGAACGAGGTTAAGCTCCGTCTGGCTCTTGAAAAGATCGCAGAGCTTGAAAACATCGAGATCACAGACGAGGAGCTTGATGCTGAGCTGACAAAGCTGGCTGAGGATAACGGTCTGACTCTGGATGACGTTAAGGCTCGCATTCCTATGGATGATTTCAAGACAGATATGCTGGTAACAAAGGCAATGGACGTTGTTAAGGCAGCAGCTGTTGTTGATAATTCTGCAGCTGAATAATTTAATGTAAACTATCAGCCAGGGGCGGACAGATGTCCGCCCTGCTGCAGTATTTGAGCAAAGGTAAAAAATCGGAGGAATCCGGTAATATTTTGTCGAAAAGAAAGGACGATGACCATGAGTAGTTTTGTACCTTACGTTGTAGAGCAGTCCGGCAGAGGCGAGCGTTCATATGACATTTTTTCACGTCTGCTGAATGACCGTATCGTTATGCTGTGTGATCAGGTTACAGACGCATCTGCAAGCGTTGTGATCGCTCAGCTTCTGTATCTGGAAAGTCAGGACTCTGAAAAGGATATCTCACTCTATATCAACAGCCCGGGCGGTTCATGTACAGCTGGTATGGCGATCTATGATACAATGCAGTATATCAAGTGCGACGTTTCAACTATCTGTATCGGTATGGCTGCATCTATGGGTGCGCTCCTGCTGTCCTCCGGTGCGAAGGGCAAGCGTATTGCTCTGCCCAACAGCGAGATCATGATTCACCAGCCTCTTATCTCAGGCGGACTTTCCGGTCAGTGCTCTGATATCAAGATCCACTCTGACCATCTGGTAAGAACACGCCAGCGCCTCAATGAAATTCTTGCTGCTAATACAGGCAAGCCTATTGACCAGATCGCAATTGATACAGAGCGTGATAACTATATGTATGCTGACGAGGCTTTGGCATATGGTCTTATTGACAAGGTTATCGCTAACAGATAAGGAGCAGATATGGCGGGTAATATGATGAAAAGCTGTAATTTCTGCGGTAAGAGCGAGGATATCGTAACCAGTATGTTTTCAGCAGGAGATGTGCATATATGTGATAACTGTGTATGCTACTGCTATGAAATGCTTTACGGCAATGGGCTTGTTTCTAAGCCTGCTTCCGGAAAAAAGGCTGACTCAAAGAAATCCGGCGTCAAGGAGATCAACCTCCTGAAGCCTGCGGAAATCAAGAAGGTTCTTGATGAATATGTTATTGGTCAGGACGCTGCGAAGATGTCCCTGTCTGTAGCAGTATACAATCATTATAAGCGTATTCTCAGTCAGGATGACGGCGAGGATGTCGAGCTTCAGAAGAGCAACGTGCTGCTTCTCGGACCTACAGGCGTAGGTAAGACCTTCCTCGCACAGACTCTTGCCAAGACTCTGGATGTTCCGTTTGCCATTGCTGACGCTACAACTATCACTGAGGCGGGCTATGTAGGCGACGATGTAGAGAATGTTCTTGTGCGTCTTCTTCAGGCGGCTGATTTCAATGTTGAAGCTGCTGAGCGTGGCATTATCTACATTGACGAGATCGACAAGATCGCACGTAAGTCTGAGAATACATCTCTTACACGTGATGTAAGCGGCGAGGGTGTTCAGCAGGCTCTGCTGAAGATAATCGAGGGTACTGTTTCAAACGTACCTCCGCAGGGCGGCAGAAAGCATCCTAATCAGGAGTTTATTCATGTAAACACAAAGAACATCCTGTTTATCTGCGGCGGCGCATTTGACGGACTTGAAAAGCTTATACAGAAGCGCATGACTCCTTCATCACTGGGCTTCGGCGCAGAGATATCCCAGAAGCGTTCTGAGCTTGCTAATATCTTCAGGAATGTTATTCCACAGGATCTTGTGAAGTACGGTATCGTTCCTGAGCTTGTGGGCAGACTTCCGGTCATTACAACTCTTGACGATCTTGACGAGGACGCATTGGTGCGTATACTGGCAGAGCCTAAGAACGCTCTTGTAAAACAGTACCAGAAGCTGTTCGGTTATGATAATATTGAGCTTGTTATTGAGGATGAGGCTCTTGTGCAGATCGCTGCAAAGGCTATCAAGCGTAAGACAGGCGCAAGAGGTCTGAGAGGAATCATCGAGGATATTCTCATGGAGACAATGTACAGCGTGCCGTCTCTTGAAAATGCACGGAAGGTCGTTGTTACAGCAGATTGTATCGAGAATGATAAAGCACCGGTTGTATATGACGAATCCGGAGCTGTAATTGAATAACAGAATCAAAGCGGGCAGTCAGAGAGGGACTGTCCGTTTTTTTGTGTGTTCTGTGCGAGAAAATATTCAACACTATTTGTGCATAACAGAGAAACTCAAATTTATTCAGAAAAACTTGAATAAAATCATTCAAGTTTTCCCTCCACGGGACTATTAGTGAGGAGGGATTTTAACTATGGATAAAAAATCATTTATACTGTACATTGATTACCGTAAGCATTTTTCACGTCTTTCAGATGAGGAGGCTGGTCAGCTGATAAAGGCAGTTTTTGACTATGCGGCAGGCAGTGAAGCTGAGCCGATTCTTTCGCCAGCTGCTGATATGGCATTCTCATTCATCAAAGACCGAATCGACATTGACGCTGAAAAATTCAAGCAGACCTGTCGTAAGCGTTCAGAGGCTGGTAAGAAAGGAATGGCTTCAAGATGGAATAACAAAGCAAAACAAAAGATAACAAAAATAACTGATAATGATAATGAAAATGAAAATGATAATGATAATGATATATTATCATTATCTAACGATAATGATAATATAGCGCAGGACTGTACCGTCCCTGAAAGGACGGCTCAGTCTGCTCAGGAAGAAAATGTAATTCCATGGGAGGAGATGGATCCGGACGAATGGTGTTAAGCCGGAATCCGTTGACACAGCATGAAAAATGTGGTATAATCCTATTTACAGGAAATAATCTGTAATATAAAAATCATTGGGAGGAAATATCAATGAAAAAAGCTAAGATCAGTGTGATCATAACAGTGGTTGTAATAGTCTTTCTGGCGGCTATTGTGGGATTCAGCGCAGTTACTATCGTACCGGCAGGTAACTCCGGCGTTGTTGTAACTCTGGGTAAGGTTGACGACCGTGCTCTTGACAGCGGACTTCACTTCAAGGTGCCTTTCGTGCAGTCTGTTGTTATGATGAACAACAAGATACAGAAGTGCGAGGTGGAATCCAACAGCGTCTCAAAGGATCTCCAGACAGTATCCAGCGCTGTTGCAGTAAACTTCCATATTACAAGTGATTCAGCAGCTGACATTTACCGCACTATAGGTGTTCAGTATCAGGACACTGTTCTCCAGCCTGCAATTCAGGAGGCTGTAAAGTCTGTATCTGCTCAGTATACAGCCGAGGAGCTTATCACAAAGCGTACAGCAGTAGGCGATGAGATCGCTTCAGCTCTTACTGAAAAGGTTTCTGAGTATGGCGTTATTATTGACAAGTTCAATATCGTGAATTTCGAGTTTTCTGAGGAGTTCAATGTTGCCATCGAACAGAAGCAGGTTGCAGAACAGAATTACCTGAAGGCTCAGACTGAGAAGGAACAGCAGATCATGGAGGCTGAGGCTGACGCTAAAAAACAGCTTATTGCAGCAGAGGCAGAGGCTGAGGCAAAGCTCAAAAAGGCTGAGGCTGAGGCAGAAGCCAACGAGAAGATCAACGCATCTCTGAACGGCAATATCCTTACATATCAGCAGATACAGAAATGGGACGGCAAGTATCCCAGCGTGGTATCATCTGATTCATCAATTCTGATAGATGTTCCCGCTGAGGAGAGTACATCAAAGCCTGCTGCAGCAGCATCCGCAACAGAGGAATAACAGTTATACATAAGCACGGTATATTGCAGTATGCCGTGCTTCAGCTTGTAGAAAAAAGTCGAATTTTCGCACAAGGCTCCCTTTGAGAAAGGGAGCTGGCACGCCGAAGGCGTGACTGATGGATTGTAAAAAGCGCGTAAACTCGAAGTTTTTCTGGACTTGCAATCCCTTCACCACGGCTTTGCCGCAGTCCCCCTCCCTTTCACAAGGGAGGCTAAATAGGTTTTTTGACAGACTGAAATGTCCGGCAGATTTTGCCGGAGATTTTTGTGTTCAGCAATTGTAATCTCAGCCAGGATGTGTTATAATTATAGAAGCAAAACTACTCAGATTGGAATGAATAAAATGAAACGACTGGCAGTTGGAATCCTTGCTCATGTAGACTCAGGCAAGACAACGCTTTCCGAGGCAATGCTATACCAGTGCGGAGAAATAAGAAAGCTGGGCAGGGTTGACAACGGAGATACATTTCTTGATACCCACTCTCTTGAACGTCAGAGAGGTATTACTATATTTTCAAAGCAGGCTATGCTCAGACTTCCTGACGCTGAAATAGCCCTTCTGGATACACCGGGGCACGTGGACTTTTCAGCGGAAATGGAAAGAACGCTTCAGGTGATCGACGCCGCTATTCTTGTTATAAGCGGCACTGACGGCGTACAGAGCCACACAGAAACACTCTGGCAGCTTCTTGAAAGATACAGCATTCCAGTGTTTATTTTTGTAAACAAGATGGATATTGCCGGGACGGACAGGGATAGTCTTATGGAGGAGCTGAGAGAACGTCTCAGCAGCTCCTGTGCAGATTTTACGGATAAGTCTGACAAGCTTTTTCATGAGCAGACTGCTCTTTGTGATGAAGCTCTGCTGGAATCATTCCTTGAAAATGGCGTCCTTACGGATGATGAGCTTCGGTCTGCTGTTTCAGAGCGAAGGCTTTTCCCGTGCTTTTTTGGCTCAGCACGGAAAAATGAGGTCGTTGATACCCTTCTTGAAGATATTCAGCTTTATGCGGAAAACCAGAATATATCTGATGGATTCGGGGCACGTGTTTTCAAAATATCTACTGATGAACAGGGCGGCAGGCTGACATGGCTCAGGATCACCGGCGGAGAGCTGCGGGTGCGTGAGCCTATAAGCTACACTGCACCTGACGGAACTCAGCTTACTGAAAAGGTAAGTCAGCTTCGTGTCTATTCAGGCGCTAAGTTCCAGAGCATTCAAAATGCCGAGGCAGGCTCTATATGCACTGTATTAGGGCTGAGTCATACTCAGTGCGGTATGGGACTTGGCACAGCGGAAGCCTCAATAAAGCCTCAGCTACAGCCTGTCATGACATACAGGCTTTTGCCGCCGGATGGTACAGATCCGGTTAAAGCTCTTGAGAAGCTTCGCCGTCTTGAGGAGGAAGACCCTCAGCTTCACATTATCTGGAACAGCAGACTTTCTGAGATCCATGTACAGCTCATGGGTGCTGTTCAGCTGGAGATACTTACTGGTTTGATAGCAGACCGATTCGGTATGAAGGTCAGCTTTGACAAGGGCAGCATTGCATATAAGGAAACTATTGCAGCACCTGTCGAGGGTGTGGGTCATTACGAGCCGCTTCGGCATTATGCAGAGGCTCATATCCTGATAGAACCATTGCCGGCAGGCAGCGGACTCCGGTTCTGCACCGACTGCCGTGAGGAAATACTTGACAAGAACTGGCAGAGGCTTATCCTTAGCCATCTTCAGGAAAAGACGCATCTTGGAGTGCTTACCGGCTCGCCTGTTACAGATGTAAGATTTACCCTTGTATCCGGGAAGGCTCACCTGAAGCATACAGAGGGCGGTGATTTCCGTCAGGCTACCTACAGAGCTGTAAGACAGGGACTCCGCATGGCTGAGAGCGTTCTCTTAGAGCCTTGGTATTCCTTCAGGCTTGAAGTGCCCTCTGACCAGACTGGCAGGGCAATGACTGACCTTCAGCGTATGGAGGCTGTATTCTCAGCACCGGAAATGTCAGGAGATATGACAGTGCTTACAGGCAGATGCGCTGTATCAGCTATGCAGGACTATATCTCAGAAGTGACAGCCTATACACAGGGCAGAGGCAGGCTCAGCTGTATTCCAGACGGCTATGATAAATGCAGAAATGCTGATGAAATCATAGAAGCTATCGGCTATGACTGTGACGGAGACCTTGATAATACAGCAGATTCTGTATTCTGCGCTCACGGAGCAGGCTTCCTTGTGAAGTGGAATGATGTGCCTGCATATATGCACCTGCCCTACCGTAAGGAGCTTGACAGACAGCAGGAGGAAGAAATATCTGCACCAGAGCCTGCGTCTTATTCACGTGCGGCATACAGCGGAAGTCTTGCCGAGGATAAGGAGCTTATGGCAATATTCGAGCGCACCTATGGAAAAATACAGCGTGATGAACGGAGCGCACTTCATACCCAGCGTGAGCCGCTGCCTGATTATACAAAGATAGCTCCTCAGAAAACAGGCAAGGAGTATCTGCTGGTAGACGGCTATAACATAATATTCGCATGGGATGAGCTGAAGAAGATAGCAGACCAGAGCCTTGAAGCGGCACGTCATGCTCTTATTGAGATGATGATGAATTATCAGGGCGTAAGGCGCAGTGAGATCATTGTTGTATTCGACGCCTATCGTGTAAAGGGCAATACCGGTTCGTCTGAAAAGAAAGGCAATATCCATATAGTCTACACGAAGGAAGCGGAGACTGCTGATGCGTATATTGAACGTACAACTCACGAGCTTAGCCGTGATTATCATGTAAGAGTTGCAACCTCTGACCGGCTGGAGCAGATAATAATTCTGGGCAACGGTGCATATCGTATGTCCGCCTCTGAGTTCCATGAGGAAGTTCGTCTTGCTTCAAGGGAAATACAGGAATATATTGAAATGTCAAATCTGAAATCAGCTCATATAGGAGCAGGAGGAATAAAGAATGCGGAAGAAAATATGCAGCATGGTAAGTGAGATGATGACGGCTGGCGACAGACAAAGAGACGCAGGTCTTGTTACACCTGATGATATTCAGCGCTTTGATGACATAGCCTATGGTGAGCATGGAAAATGGAATCTTCTTGATGTATACCGCCCGAAGAACATGAATGCAGACAGTTTGCCGGTAATATTCAGCGTACACGGCGGCGGATGGGTCTATGGTGACAAGGAGGTTTACCAGTACTACTGCATGGAGCTTGCGAAGGAGGGCTTTGTAGTTGTGAATTTCAGCTACCGTCTTTCACCGGATATTCAGTATCCTGAGCATCTTCAGGATGTAGATGCTGCAATGCACTGGACGAAGGAGCATATAGCAGAGTACGGCGGTGATATTGAAAGGCTCTGTATTATCGGTGATTCAGCAGGCGGTCAGATGGCGGCAATGTACGTCTGCGCTCTTACAAATGCAGTATGCCGTGAGAGACTCTGCCTTGAAACTCCTGATGTTCACGTAAAGGGAATCGTTCTAAACTGCGGAGTTTATGACCTTAACGATGGTATGCGCCGCATTGATGACAGTATGCCGTCTGAGGCAGGCGAACTTCTTATACAGGGCATTCTGGGTGAGGATTACGGCGAGGCTGAAATAGCTCTGGGAAAGCCTGCTGACTTTGTTACAGAGGATTTTCCTCGTGCGTATATTATGAGCTCAAACGGCGACTTTCTCCTTTATCAGCAGCATACTATGCTTGAAGCTCTTGAAAAGAACGGCGTACCCTTTGAGTATCACCAGTACGGCGATGATAACGAGACGCTCTGGCACGTGTTCCATTGTAACGTGCGTTCAGAGGCGGCGAAGATATGCAATAAGGCGGAATGCGATTTCTTCCGCAGATGTACAGAGGAGGACTTATGATGGAAAAGCTTGTACTTAACAGAACACCGGATGAATACAGCAGGAGAGCCGGCGAGCTTTTTGCAAAGGGCTATAACTGCAGTCAGTCAGTATTCCTTGCCTTTGCAGATGATATAGGAATGCCCTTCGATATGGCGGCAAGGCTTTCATCTTCATTCGGCGGTGGAATGGGCAGACTCCGTGAGGTGTGCGGTGCGGTAAGCGGTATGTTCATGGTGACAGGGATTGTCTGCGGTTATGATGACCCGGAAGATCATGCGGAGAAAACCGAGCACTATAAGCGCATTCAGGAGCTTGCCGGACTTTTTAAGGAGCATACCGGCAGCATTATCTGCCGTGAGCTTCTTGGACTTGACCAGAAAGGCGCAAGCAGTTATGTGCCTGAAAAGCGTACAGAGGAGTATTACAAAAAGCGTCCCTGCAGGGACATGGTTGAGATCGCCGCACGGATAACGGCGGAATATCTCAGAGAAGCGAAATAATATGAAAAGAGCCTTCAGTTCATATGAACCGAAGGCTCTGATTTTTACTTAACAGGATTTACCATAGTACCGATCCCCTCAATTGTGCAGGTTACAACGTCACCTGACTTCAGGTACTTGGGCGGAACATGACCCATGCCTACTCCGGCAGGTGTTCCCATGGAAATAATAGTTCCGGCAGGAATAGTCATTGCGTGGGAAAGCTCCTCGATAACATAGGGAATGTTGTGGATATACAGCTCTGTGTTTGAGTTCTGTCTCAGCTCGTCATTAACGTGGCAGGTGAGCTGTATCTTAGGCGGAAACTCAAATTCATCCGCAGTTACAAGATAAGGTCCCATAGGTGCAAAGCCGTCAAAGCTCTTTCCTCTGAACCATTGCTTATGACGCATCTGGATGCAGCGTGCGCTTACGTCGTTGAGGATGGTATAGCCGAAAATATAGTCAGCCGCATCTTCAGCCTTTGCGCCCTTTACATCCTTGCGGATGACCATTGCCATTTCCACCTCGTAGTCAAGGTCGCTTACTATGTCGAAATGTCCGTCAATAGGTTCTCCCGGCGCAACAGCCTCATTCACGTGCTTGGAAAAGTAGATGGGGAACTTTCTCTCGCCGCCGTACTCCTGTCCCATAACGCCCACGCTTTCCTTTGCATGGTCAAGGAAATTTACGCCAAGGCACATAATATCACGTGACGGTCTCGGTATAGGTGCA
>JAZNOB010000174.1:0-2869 GCA_045580565.1 Ruminococcus sp. | reverse complement strand
CCTCCGACTTAGGATGTAGGCCTTGCATATCCTCAGGCTGTAGTTGTGACAAAGGCATGTGTTGACAGTGCGCTCCAGCTTGGACTTCCGGAAGCAAGGATACCTATGGCGGAGGCGATCGTTCTTCTTGCAACGGCGCCAAAATCCAACAGCGCATATCTTGCTTTTGACGCTGCAATGGCGGATGTGGAGGAATACGGCGCACTTGATTTCCCAAGGCATCTCCAGAATAAGCACTTTGACGGCGTGGGTGCAAAAGTCAGGGGACAGCATTACCTTTATCCCCATGATTATCCTAATCATTATGTAAAGCAGCAGTATCTTCCGGATGAGCTTAAAGACCGTGTTTACTATGAGTTTGGTGATAACAAGCAGGAGCAGGCGGCATCACTTTACAGGCAGAAGATACTGAAAGAGAACAAGACCTGAAAGGAATAAATTATGGAACATCTGAGGAAAATAGCTGCGGTTATCTGCGGTGCTGTGATGCTTGCAGGATGTGCTGCCAATGAGGAAAGAAGCAGCACAGCTGATACGGAAGAAACAACAGCGGCTTCAGAAGCTGAGAACGAGGGAGAGACTTTTTCCAGTGAGCTTGACGGCACGATGTTGTATCAGTCTGACCGTGCGAATATAAGATTTCTGCGTGAGGTTCATGATGACTACAAATATTCTCTGGTACTGGAAATTGAAAACCTGACTGATAACCAATTTATGGTTGCTGCAAACGATATTGCAGTAAACGGCGTGATGGTAAATCCGTTTTTATACGCTATAGCTGAGGCTGGTGAAACTACAGAATCCGCTATTGAGTTTTCAGTATACGACCTTGAACGCAGCGGCATAGGTGAGCTTGGCAGCGTTGAGTTTTCATTCTTCATCACAGACGGACTTTCCGAGGATGGTCTGGAAAGCTCCGACATCATAACCCTTGATCTGCGTGAAGCGTCAAAGCCTGAGAAGCCGGATGGCGTTGAGCTGTACAATGAGGGCGGTATTGAAATATCGTACACAGGCATGAAGCCAGATGAATCTACAAATGCCAGGGCGTCGTTCTATATAAGCAATGACATGGGCAAGGACATATATGTTGATATTATCAATATCAAGATCGACGGGGAATATGTTGCTGCTGAGATGTACTATCCCATCAATGATGGCAAGAGCAGACTATGTGATATGTACTTCTGGGATGAGGGTGTACTTCTGGAGGACTCAAAGACTCTGGAATTTGAGCTTGGTGCAATTGATCCGGATACATATGAGGCGTATATTGAGACTGGCAGTCTGACTGTTGATCTTCAGAGTATGTATGAGCCGGAGGATGAATAATAACACAACAGCCGCAGGCATGGAGCCTGCGGCTGTTTTTGTCTATTGATCAATTTTCTGTTCAGCGTCTTTATTGTCCTTGTCTGACTGCTGGGTCTGGTAAACCAGTTCAAGAAGGCGGATGTTGCCTGAATTTCTTTTGATCTCACTGGTTAAAGCCAATGTGAAAATGATTCCGACGCCAAGCAGTATAGCGATCCACCATCCGCTGGTTGAACACGCCATCATTAGCACCACATCAATGCACCATAAAATTGTTATTGCGATCTGACAGGAGCGTATATTCTGTTCAAAGATTCTTTTCCTGCGCTCAAATTCTGTTTTCGTGAGATGTTCGCTGTCTTTATTCTTTTTATTGTTATACTTATTGTTCCATGAGCCGCCGCCGGAAAATCCGCTGCCGCCTGAGGTGGATTTCATAGCGTGATAATCATTTACATGACCCTGTGCACGTCCGAAAGGTGAATTTCCGCCGCCTCCGCCGAAGCCGCCTGGTACTCCAAATCCCATAATATACCTCCTTAAAAGACAGATTTATTGTCTTAATTATATCATGGTTATTCAGAATATGCAAGAGCTTTCCGGATTATCTTTTCACATTGAAAGCATCCATCTGGGGATATACAGCGCTAATGCCAAGCTCCTCCTCAATACGGAGCAGCTGGTTGTATTTGGCAACACGCTCGCTTCTGCTGGGTGCGCCTGTCTTGATCTGGCAGGTGTTCAGTGCAACAGCAAGATCAGCAATGGTGGTATCCTCAGTTTCACCGGAACGGTGTGAGGAAATCGCAGTATAGCCTGCCTTGTGCGCCATCTTGATAGCTTCAAGAGTCTCGGAAACGCTTCCGATCTGGTTGAGCTTGATGAGAATGGAATTTCCGCAGCCATTTGCAATACCCTTTGAAAGTCTCTCAGTGTTTGTAACGAACAGATCGTCGCCGACCAGCTGGATCTTGTTTCCAAGTGCGGCGGTAAGCTTCTTCCAGCCACCCCAGTCCTCTTCATCCAGAGCGTCCTCAATGGAGATAATGGGGTACTTTTCGCAGAGAGCCGCCCAGTGAGCAATAAGCTCATCAGAGGTAAATGTCTTGCCGGACTTAGGCTGCTTGTAGAAGCCAATGCCCTTTTCCTTATCCTTCCACTCAGAGGAGGCAGCGTCCATAGCGATCATGAAATCCTTGCCAGGCTCATACCCAGCAGCTTTTACAGCTTCAAGTATAGTTTCGATCGTTTCCTCATCACTTGACAGATCCGGCGCAAATCCGCCCTCATCACCGACAGATGTTGCAAGACCACGTGATTTCAGAAGCTTCGCAAGGCTGTGGAATACCTCTGCACACCAGCGGAGAGCTTCCTTGAAAGAGGGTGCGCCTACAGGCATTATCATAAATTCCTGTGTGTCAACTGTATTTGTGGCATGTGCGCCGCCGTTTAAGATATTCATCATCGGTACCGGAAGACGATTGGCCGAGATGCCGCCTAAGAATCGGTATAATGGCACATTCTGGGATACTGCCGCCGCTCTTACAGAAGCGAT
>JAZNOB010000173.1:0-1900 GCA_045580565.1 Ruminococcus sp. | reverse complement strand
GGCGAGGACTTATCCTCTTTTTTGAATCCGCAGTTTTCATAGAAGTTCAGCTCTGAATTATATGCAATGAGAACAATGCGCAGAAAGTCTGCATACTTATCCTTGACCATTTCTACAAGGGTTCTGCCTATCTCCTGACCTTGATACTCAGGAGCAACCAGTAAATAATGAACATATGCAGTCATTATCCCATCGTCCATTGCACAGATCATACCAACAAGCTTTTCACCGTCATAAGCTGCATAAACGGTTTCAAAGTTCTTCATGGCTGTGACAAGCTTATCCGGATAATGACCTGATGACCACTCAACGGATAAAAACAATTCCTGAAGCTCTTCTCTGCTGAAATCATGCTTCTCTTTATATATAATTCCCATGCTTACCTCATAATTACATTCTTGCTGCGGCAGTGCGCCTTAACATCGCCCACAGTCAGCTCACCGAAGTGGAACAGTGACGCTGCAAGGGCGGCTGTTGCGCCTGTTTCCTCGAAAACCTGTGAAAAATCGTCGATCTTTCCTGCGCCGCCGCTGGCAATTACAGGAATGCTTACCGCATTGCATACGGCTCTCAGCATAGGCAGGTCGAAGCCTTCCTTTGTGCCGTCAGCGTCAATGGAGTTAAGGCATATCTCACCTGCTCCAAGGCTTTCGATCTGCTTCACCCAGTCGATAAGGTCAAGTCCCATGTCAACTCGTCCGCCGTTGATGTATACTGTCCACTTGTTTTCGCCGATTTTCTTTGCGTCAATGCCAACGCATATGCACTGACTGCCGAAAATATCTGCACCGTCCTTGATAAGCTGCGGATTCTTTACAGCCTGAGAATTTACAGACACCTTGTCCGCACCTGCTCTCAGTGTATCACGGATATCATCAACGGTTTTGATGCCGCCGCCAACGGTCAGCGGTACGAATACACGCTTTGCCGTTTCTCTTACAACATCAAGCATTACGCCGCGCTTTTCATAGGATGCGGTAATGTCATAGAATACGATCTCATCTGCACCCTGCTGATTGTAGATTTCAGCCAGTGCAACAGGGTCGCCTACATCACGTACACCCTCAAACTTAACACCCTTTACCACCTTGCCGTCACGGACGTCAAGGCAGGGTATGATTCTTTTTGCAAGCATTGTTTACCTCCTTTGAGTATAATCAATCAGAATCTATAATCAAACTTATTTTTCATCCTGATAGGCATATCCGAAATGGATCGGCGGTGCTGTCACTGAAACATATACAAATTCAGTGTCTCCGTCATTTTTAAGACCATGAACGTCCTTGTCAGCAAATCGGGCAACATCGCCGGCTTTAAATTCCAATTCCTTGTCATCCTCCAGGAGCAGCTTTCCGCTGCCTTTTGTGGCATACCATATCTGCTCTGAGGCTTCATGGGTGTGTCTTGGCTGACATGCACCAACTTCTAAATGTACCTCAGTTATGGTCACTCTCTGACTGGCGGAATTTTCAGGATTCAATAATTGTCTCGATACAACACCGGGATTTATCATGCTCTTAATTTCATCTGATTTTATAAACTCCATACTCTTTCTTCCTCATTTACTGCTTTTCTGAATACTCAATCGCTTCACGAAGATCAAGCGTACCCTTATAAATAGACTTGCCGCAGATAGTGCCGTAGAGTCCCATTTCCTTGCAGGCTATGATATCATCCATTGTATGTACGCCGCCGCTTGCTACGATGTTCGCACGTCCGTTTGTACCATCGGCAAGAGCCTTCAGCTGCTCCTTGTTTACACCGCTGAGTGTACCGTCCTTGGAAATATCGGTGAAAATGAAATACTTCACGCCAACCTCTATCATTTTATTCGCAAGGTCGATGTAATTCACATCAGAGGTTTCCAGCCAGCCCTCAGTCGCAACCATACCATTCATAG
>JAZNOB010000172.1:0-17525 GCA_045580565.1 Ruminococcus sp. | reverse complement strand
TTGTCTTCCTAAGACCGCTTGGCCTCCGACTTGGTTCTGGATGGAGAAGCCGTAAGCCTGCAGGAAAAATACACCTATGATAAATTTCTCGCTCTTGGAGCAGAGGGCATCTGCGCAATATCCGACGAAACAGCACAGCTTTATGAAAAGTGGTCTGATGAGACTGATTGGTTCCATGGCAGCGTTACTCATTTTATTGATGTACTTACCTATGACAGGTATATGATCCATGTGGAAAACGAAGACGGCGGATATGATACGGAGGATCTGGAGACTGTCAGAGACATACTTGCACTCCCTGATGAAATGTGGCTTAGCGGCATGGGCGGGTCTGATGATGTTCTGTACAGATATTTTGATGTCCGTACATATACTGAAGCACCTTATAATGAATACGAATATTCCTATCTTGCAGCAGCTACTCTTGTATGGCTTGAATCCAATCCAGCAGTTGAATCTGTTAAGATGTCTGCGTATTCTACCGGTGGCGTATGGGAACCGCCTGTTACCGGCGACGCCGACGGCAATGGTACAATTGACCTTTCCGATGCAGTAAAGGTACTTACCATATATGCAGAGAATGCGTCAGGTCTTAATCGTGCGATATACGGAAGCACACTTGACAGCGCTGCCGATGTAAACAGCGACGGCAATATCGACCTTGATGATGCAGTGGCTATACTCACTTACTACGCACATAACGCAGCAGGTCTTGATCCCTCATGGGATGCAATACTTGCACAATAGTACCCAGCACATAACGCAAAAGAACGAGTCAGACGGCTCGTTCTTTTGTTTTAACTTCTACTGCCGAAAATGTAATGTTTTTCAGAGAATATATCATTGAAGCCTCATGGAATACATGGTATACTTAAATAAGCAAGCTTGTTCGTAAAAAGATTCATATATACAGGGAGGAACGGATAATGAAATACAAGCGCATTTTCTGCAAAGGTACAGCAGTTTGTCTTACAGCTGCACTTATGCTTACAGGCACACCCATGAGTCAGCCGGCAGACAGTAAGGCTCAGGCGGCGGAAGCCTTCTATTACGGTGATATGGACAACAGCGGCAGCTGGAACATATACGACCTTAACCTGATGAAAAAAGGACTCCGCCGGTCCGATATGCTGACGGATATCCAGAAGGCGATTGCAGATGTCAGCGGAAACGGCACCTTCGATACTGAGGATATCTCACTTATGCAGGACTATCTGCTTGCAAGAATAGACGGTTTTCCGGCAGGAATGATATATGAAGTGCCTGACGAGCCTGAGGTATACGACGGTATCAGGACTCTCACAGGCAGCCGTATGATGGAAAAGCTTGACAGAGGCATTGTAGCCGTAAGCACCGGAAAAACTGTATTTGTAACATGGAGACTGCTTGCCTCAGATGAACCCGATATGGGCTTCAATGTGTACAGAACAACTGACGGCGAAACTGTAAAGGTAAACTCCGAGGTTCTGACCGGCGGCACCAATTTCACCGATACAACCGCAGACCTCTCAAAGAACAATACATACACAATCAAGACAGTATACAACGGTGTGGAAAAGGATTCCGACGGAAGCTATACCCTACCGGCGGGCAAGGGTGCCGGTGCTTATATAACCGTACCTATCAAGGACGGTGGAACGGTGCACTTTGTATGGGTAGGTGACTTCAACGGCGACGGCGCATATGACTACCTTATTGACAGATGTGATGAGGAGACCCAGAAGCTTGAGGCTTATCTGAGTGACGGAACGTATCTCTGGACAATTGACATGGGCTACAACAGCACCGACAGATACCAGATAGAACCGGGCGCATCCACCATTGATGTTGGTATGTGGGACGGTGCAACGGTTTACGATATTGACTGCGACGGATATGCGGAAGTAATGCTGCGTGTTGCGGACGGCGTAACCTTCGGAGACGGTACAGTTTACTCAAACAGTGTTACAAACGGTCAGGCGATTGCAGTTATTGACGGTATGACTGGTGCTCTTCAGGATACTGCCCCGGTTCCGGATGATAAGATCGAAGCAGGTCCAAAGGCCTGCATGATGGAGATAGGATATCTTGACGGCATAAAGCCTTCTCTTGTATGCTGGGTAAAGAACCGCAATGACGACAAATCCTTCAATAGCTACAATGTAGCATATACATACGAAAACGGCGATTTCGTCCAGCAGTGGAAGGCTGGAGCATATGGAGCAGAAGCACATAACATACGTGTTGCTGATGTTGACTACGACGGCAAGGACGAGGTTCTTCACATGGGCTACGCCCTTAACGGCGACGGCAGTCACAGATACACTGTCAAGAATGTTGTTCACGGCGACCGCTGGTATGTAGGCTCATTCTGCAATGATAATAACGGCACGGAAATGATGGGCTACGGCATCCAGCAGGACAATACAAACGGACTTCTCGAATATTTCTATAACGCATCCACAGGCGAGCTTATCTGGGAACACTATGCCGCAGAAGGCACTGCCGACGTAGGCAGAGGCAATATCGGTGATATTGATCCCAATTACGACGGACTTGAGGTATGGTCATTCCAGGGTATGTACTCCATGAATAATGATAAGATCAGCAATACTACACCTTACCCTGTATTCCGCCTCTTCTGGGACGGCGATCTTTTCAGCGAATCCTATAACGAAGGCAAGATCGAAAAGTGGAATTATCAGACAAAGGGCGTAGAAAGAACAGACACCTGCTGGAAGATATACGGTGCAAGCGGCAGCGAGCGTGGCGTAGGTATGCTTCATGCGGATATCATCGGCGACTGGCGTGAGGAAAGCGTTCTCGTCAACTACGATACAGACGAGCTTGTTATCTATACCACAAATCATTCAAGTGATATCAGACTCTATTCCCTTGCACAGAATCCGGCTTATCGTAACTGCATGACAGCAAAGGGCTACTATCAGTCAAACATCCTGGACTACTTCCTTGGATACAACATGGAACAGCCTGAGACTCCGGATATATGCTATATCGGTCAGCCTTCTATTGATGAAAATGCAGTCTATGCAATCAGAAACGTAAACAGCGGACGCTGCATGGATGTATACAAATCAAGCAGAGATGACGGCACTAATGTACAGCAGTACGGTAAAGCGGCAGACAAGTCGAACAATACATGGAGGTTGAAGTCTGACGGTGACGGCTATTACTACATCATCTCCCAGCTTTCTGACGGAACAAGCTGTTACCTTGACGTTGACGGCGGAAAAAATGAAAACGGAGCAAATGTTCAGATATGGTCGTATTCAGAATCAGACGCACAGAAATTTAAGCTGAAACGCAACAGCGACGGCTCGTATATGCTGCTCACAAAATGCTCCGGAGAGACAAAATGTGTGGAAGTTGCTGACGCTGAAACAGGCGCTGGTGCCAATGTGCGGCAGTGGGTTCTGACCGGAAGCTCCTGTCAGAACTGGTACTTAGAAAAGGTCTCTTAAAAGGCACTCCTCATATAAACAGACATGCTTCATATCTGAAAAGCACTCGTGTAAACGGGTGCTTTCTGTTTTGCATCTGATTGACACTTTATGGGTCAGATGGTATAATTATAATGAAACATTAACAGAGAGGATGGTGTCATTATGGATGCGATCGGAAAAATAGGAGTACTCCTTCCGGAGATACTGGATTCACTTGAATATGAGCTTCTGGACGGTATCCATATGCACGCCAAAGCTCTGGGATACGATGTTCTGATATTCAGCGATACCTATAATGCGATCAGCGATTACCACGATATGCCTTATGTATACGGACTGGAGAATATCTATCAGCTCGCTTTTATGGGACAGCTTGACGGTATCCTGTATGCAGCCGGAAGATTCCGCACTGCAAAGGAAAGCGAATATCTGTACAGAGAGCTTAAAAAGCTGGATATACCATGTCTGGTGCTTGAACAGAAGAACCCATACTTTCCATATATAAACGCTCCTCAGCGTGATTCGATCAAGATGGTAACTGAGCATCTGATATATGAGCATGGCTGCCGCAGCATCTACTGCATGACAGGCCTGCATGATGACCTTGCATCAGAGGAACGTCTTGCCGGCTATCTGGACGCAATGAACGAAGCAGGTCTGCCGGTTGACGAAAGCATGATATTTTACGGTAACTTCTGGATATTTAAACCGGAGGAGCTTGCACATGATATTGCATCCGGCAAAGTCCCGAAGCCTGATGCCGTTGTATGCGTAAATGATATTATGGCAACTTCTCTTTGCAGCGCTTTGGAGGAGCATGGTATATCTGTACCTGATGAAATTGCTGTAACAGGCTATGACGGAGGATGGACTTCTATTCTTAACACTCCGAGAGTAACTACAGTTACCGGCAGAGAATATGATCTTGGTGCACGTGCAGTATGCAGGCTGTATGAAATGATGACAGGCAAGTCATATGCAGCGCCTCCGTCCTTTCAGTATATGCGTAAAGGCACAAGCTGCGGCTGCACTGCTATTGATACATCCGGCAAAAATCATTTCATCTCGGAAAACTATCTAAAGCGCATGGTACAGAGATATTTTGACCGGAGAAACTATCTCAACTCTGATTTTATCTCACATATTACCACTGCCGGATCTGCAGATGAGCTTATGCAGAAGACAAACGCCCTATCATACATACTGCACAGCGTGGAATGGCTTGATGTATGTCTCTGTGAGGACTGGATGTTTGATTTTGAAGACCCCGAGCATTACCGCAGAGAAGGTTTTTCACAGACGATGCTTCTGGCATTATCCAAACGAACCGGAACAACGATCGATCAGAACCACACCTTCCCGGTATCTGATATCCTTCCCTTTTTCAGAGATAAGCACGAGCCTCAGCTTATACTGCTCACCTCTCTCCATCATCAGGGACAGATCTTCGGATATATAGCGTCAACCTACCGTAATGCCAATGATATTTTTGCCGACGCTCACTATGTAAACTGGTGTGACTCTGTTGCAAGCGGACTGTTCATACTTCAGAATAAGATGTACAGGGACTATATCAGCCAGCAGTTCGCATCACTCTCGGTACACGACCTATCAACAGGCTTATACAACAAACGAGGCTTCATGGAAAGGCTTCCAGTATATCTCGGCAAATCGGACTGCATACTGATGCTGATATCATATCCCGAAAAATCATGTCTCGATAAATCAGACGTTATTGCTTCACACACGCTTATCGCCAATGCCCTGCGTTTATCTTCGGAGAATAATGAGCTTATCGGCAGGCTGGAAAATAACGTATTCGCATCTGTTCACCATTACGAATCAGATGATACCGAGGCATTTGCAGAAAATCAGGTAATGCTTCTTGAGGAAAAGATACGTGAGTTTCAGGGCGGTGTGCGAAATCCGCAGATACCTGAGCTTATGACCGACTGTATAAGGCTTTCCCTCCGTAAGATGAATGAGATAGAAGCGTGCATAGAGGAGCGTTTGCAGCTGATAAGCGGAATGACTGAAGCCGCCGCCGGTGCAAGCGGAAGCTATATTGACAAGCTGTACAGACTTCACCGTGAAATATACTCATCACCTCAGGAAAACTGGAATCTTCCGGACATGGCTAAAAAAATCGGTATCAGCATCAGCCACTTCCAGAAAGTCTACAAGGAAGAATTCGGGACAAGCTGCGTAAAAGATATCATAAACGCACGTATAGAAAAGGCAAAATGGCTGCTTCTTCATACGGAACTGCGTGTGCAGGAGATAGCTGCACAATGCGGTTACAGTGATAACAGTCACTTCATGAGACAGTTCAAGGAAAAAACCGGTATGTCCGCACTTAAATTCAGAGGCTGAACACAGAGTTTCATAAACCAACCGATAAATCAAGAGCTGCTGCACCTGTATAAAAGTGCAGCAGCTCTTTGTGCTGATATTTACCGGAGAAGCTCACTCAAGTCCTGCGGCTCTGAGTGCATACTTTGAAAGTATCTCCGCTGCATCGGAAATGTCTATTTTCTCATCGCTATTGAGGTCAGCTGTATTGAGACTTAACGGATGCGTAAGATTAAGACCAACCAGTCCTGCCGAAAGTCCTGCTCCTGATTCAGCGTAATACTTCAGAACCTCGCCCGCATCGTCAAGATCAATGTTACCATCTCCGTTTGCATCGCCCTGTTCTAAAGGCGTTTCGTATGTTCCATCCTTATCCGGATCGAGATAAATGGCAGCATCACCGTCTTCTATTGTGATATAAGCACTGTCGGTTATGCAGACAGGCAGCTCAATATGACTCAGCGTCTTTCCATCCGGCGTAGTTTTTCCGGCTAATTTTACATCCTTATTATTTGATGATATCAGAAGAGTGCCCTTCAACGTTCCATCATCTGAAGTGATTATAACATCTTCATTATTTTTCATCATAGTAACAGATTCGCCGTCATCTGCTGTGCCCATGAAATAATAGTAATATCCGTCATCATAGGACAAAGCACATACGAGATCCATTTCACCGTCATTATCGTTATACGCCTCTACAAGTCCCTCATTTGTAACTGTAACATGATCTCTTGCAATATCAATGGAATAATTATAACAGTCATTGCCATCGCCTGCGCCGTATCTTGTACACCAGTCCTGACCCCATACAGCTCCGTATATACCGGATTCGTCATCCTTGCTGTCTTCTTCTTTCCTGAAATATTCTGCTGCATTATTCTGCTCAATACGATATACAGTAGAGGGATAGGTAAAATATTCATTACCCGATGCCGTTACAAGCATATTGCTGAGATCATCAGTAATTTCAGTATACTCGCCGCTGTCATTCTGCGCATAGGTCGCAATGCCTTTTGTAGAACCGTAAGTGAACATCTGAGCAAGACCTGAAACATCCTCGCCGACTGTATCCGTGCCGTTTATTTCTGAACGGTAGCTGAGCAGCTCCGATGAATCAGTAGCATAGCTTATATCACCGCCGTTGTCGGAGCTTACCTTATATCCGGGTATGCAGAATTTGTTAGTCTCGGAATTTATGAATATACAGAGCTTTTCGGTGAATTCACCTGCGATAGAGGTATCCTCTGCATTTGCACGGTTTGAATCATAGGTAAGGATACAGGTATCATAGGTAAGTCCGTTTATAGTCCAGTTTCCCTCAGCCATACCGATACCTACAACGCCATGCCCGAAATACCGGTCATCTCTGATTCCGCTGTACACTATCTGAAAATAGCGTCCGCTTTCCTGACAGCGTTTTGCCGTTGCAAGAAGATCAGCTACGCGTTCCTCTGCTGTGCTTATACAGTACTCCTTGGAGGTAGCAAGCTGTACGTCATGGTAAACCTGAGCAAAGGTATATTGGAGAATATATCGTCCTACTGTTTCATCAAATGTAACGTCATACAGCGACTCCGCACCATCCTGAAGGTCAGCAGCTGATATAGCTCCGTTATGCACCAGCACAGGAATAGCCGACATAGCATAGCAGCTTCCGGAAGCAGCAGCATAGTAAAGATCGATCGTGCCATGTGTTTTCTCCTCATTGGAAAATTTGACCTCACTTATACGTTCATACTCCTCGTCAAAGATCTCTTCGGATATTCTGTCGGCATAGATGTAATTTGTAAACTGGAATGTATCCGTTCCATATCCGTACTCAGCAGCAAGTGCAGCAAGGTCTGGGTTGGAAGTTTCTTCTGCGTTTGCAGTAATTCCTGCGCCAGCTGCCTGAACTGATATGATGGCTGCAAGTGCAAGTGCCGCAAGTTTGTTTATCTTTTTCATAAATGTTTCCTCCTTTTTATTCATCCTCTTATTCGTCAAGAATTACAAATGTCAGATATTCTCCGAGAAGCCGCTGTAAACGAATTGTGTTGAAATCAGAGCTGCAATAAATCGTCAGAGAACCGCTCATTCCGAAAAGATGATTTTCCGGAACGGCTTTGAAGCTGGTAATGCCCTTATCTATAATCACCGTATCAAATTTTCCGACCAGCGGAAGTGCCGCAGATACATCTACATCGGAGCCGTTTCCGCAAAAATGCAGAGTGCGTGCAGCCTCATTGAGTTCATAGTATACATTCCCTTCGCAATAACCGCTTGTCAGGAAAGCTTCATCTGATGATGAAACAGCAGTAGTTATGGTTACAGCAGCTGTACTTGTTGTTACAGCAGTTTCTGTAAATGCAGTCTCAGTCTGAACTGCCTCTTCTGTAACGTCCGTCTGAACCGGTTCTGTGGCTGCCGGCGGTTCGTTTATATCGCCCTCATATTCCGGCACTTCCTCCGCCTCATCACCAAACCGTACATCCTCAGTATACACATAAGCCTCTACATTACCATCAGCGTCATAGCCCTCGAACCACAGCCAGACGCCTGTCGCCTGATCTATTAGCATTTTAAAGCTTTCAACGCCGAAGACATTGCCGTAATCCGGAGGTGATGTACCCTCAACTACTGCGCACTGCCTGCCGTACATCTCCTGTATGCCTGTGATATCCCAGTATTCAAAATGCCTGAGATAGCCGGAAGTCATTTCATTGGGTGCATACACTACTGCGATCTCATGTGTGCCCGAAGGATCGAAGCCGGCTGAGGGAAGCTGCTCGATGCCAAGCTGGTCAATGGATGTAATATCGCCCTCCTCTGCATCCTCCGGAGCAACCGGACAGGAATTATTTATAGCTGCGTATCTGACTGACGGGCACATACCATCCTCATAAACATTGAAAGCATCCTCAAGTGAGCTGTTCTCACCTCGTTCAATAACCTCTACCATCACTGTGCCATTATTGTAGCATTCATGACGTTTATCAGAATCTCCGATCGATGCATCAACAGCTATGAAGTTTACATTAGCGTGATACTTATCAGCTATATAATCCAGCTGAAATTCGCCCTCGAAGATATGAACATCGTTTTTGCCGTAAAGTGTCCGCACTGATCCTGAGATCTGTGTGAGATATTCAACGGTATTAAGGCATTTGTAATACAGCTGATCCTTTGTAAGCGGCTTTATGACCTCCTCCGCAGGTTCAGAGGCTTCTGTATGAACAGTCTCTGTAGTGCATTCTGTAATGCTCTCGCCTGAAAAGACTATGCTTTCCATTGGCGCATTGGACACCTCCGGCTTATCGGAATTGCCGCCCATAATCACAAATCCTGCCGCTGCACATATTACAGCTGTACCTGCAGCGGTATTTATAAGTACTGATCTCCGCTTTTTCCTTGCCATGATCTCTGCCTCGCCACGCTCCCGCACATTTCTTGTCATTTCCTCACAGCTCTTCATAACAGAACCCCTCCTTTTCAAGCTCTGTCCGCAGAGCCTTTTTTGCTCTGTAGACAAGATTTCCTATCTGCTTCTTGCTTTTGCCCATGATACGTGCTGTCTCAGCTGTACTAAGCTCCTCAGAAAACATCAGCCACAGCACCTGTCTGTACTCACTTTTCAGGCGTGACATGGCATATCTCGCTTGTTCGCTCTGTTCCTTTCTCACATAAGAGCGTTCAAGGTCGCCCACCGCTGCAAGCCCCTCGCATTCATCAAGAGAAGCCGCATTCCTCAGTCTGTTCTTTTTGATATAATCAAGAGCTGTATGACGACCTATAGCGTAAAGCCATGTTTTAAAGGAGCTTTTACCGGAAAATCTGGGCTTCCTTGCGTATATTCTCACAAAGGTATCCTCAGCAAGTTCCTCGGCAAGCGTTATATCTCCGGTAAATCTGTATAGATACAGTATAAGTCCATCCTTGTAATCATGTATTATCAGGGCTATTGCATCCTTGTCGCCCTGCTGGAAACGGCGGTAGCTACTTGCACCATTATCCATGGGATACCTCCTTTCAGGAAAGCCTGCGCTTTATGCCTTCCATTTATTAGTCGATGATAGATCCGCTTTTTCTCACTATGCACAACAAAAAAAATCCGCAGGACACATCATCCTGCGGATTTAATATTATACAGATCTTACTCAGCTTCCTTATAGAACGGGATCTTGCCGTTAATAACCTGCTGAGACTGAGGCATACCTGACGGAACGATACCGCAGGGAACGCCGTTTGTAAACTCGCTTGCGATCTTTGCAATAGGATCATACAGAGTCTTCTGATCCTCAGGTGATGACAGAAGGTCGTGGTCGATAAAGAACATAAAGCTCTCATTGCCGTTCATACGCATACCCATTACCCATGCTGCATGGATCATCTTTTCCTTTTCAAAATGAGCAGACAGCTTCTGAAGCATATCCATAGGAATATCCTTCAGATCATAGATCTGAGCGCCGCCTCTCATTGCCATAACCTGCTGCTTAGGCATAGGAAGCGCTGCGCCGAATGGATTGATTACCAGACCATCAGCATCGCTGCCCTGCTGTGCCAGCATACCGCTGTACTGCTCGAATGTCAGCAGAATTGTCTTGTGCTCAGGCGCATTCTTCCAGCGTGCAAGCTCGCCCTGATCGGTGAACAGCGGGAAGAACTTTCTGCCGTCTCTCTGGATCATAACAAACTTTACCTGTGCCTGATGTGTCTGACCCTTTTCAAGCTTCAGATCCTTGGGCAACTCGTCCATCTGTACAGGAGCTACAAACTTAGCCTTGCGGATCTCATCCAACATAGCCTTTTCCTTAGCAGGAACTCTTTCCTGACGGAATGCGTCGATAGCTGCAAGGAGATCAGGGTTCTTCTGTGTATCGCTGCCGAAAAGCATTCTTTCCGGATCAGGTGTTACCTCAGGTGCGGGAGCTACCGGTGCAGGAGCTGCCGGTGCCTTGGGAGCAAGCGGTCTTCCAGCCAGTTCGCTCATCTTCTGTCTTGATACCAGAAGTCCGTCCTCACCGGGATTGATAACCAGACCGCCAGCCTCAGGGCTGCCTGCGACAACATTGCAGAACTGCTCGAAGCTCAGTGTAACAGTCTTACAGTCAGGATCGTTCTTCCACTTCAGAAGCTCAAGCCACTCAGTAAATACAGGGAACAGCTTAGTGCCGTCCTTCTGCTGAACAAGCATGAACTTAGCCTGTGCTGTGTACTTTTCGCCAGCCTCAAGATTATCAGGAAGATCTTCCATCATTACAGGAGCGATCAGCATTGCTTCCTTGATCGCATCTGTCATCTTCTTTTCATTCATTGGAGTGTTGCTTGACTTGAAATCAGCCATTGCTGCAACCAGCTCCGGATTTTTTACAGTAGGTCTTTTCATCTGTGCCATTTTACATTCACCTCAGCTATAGATTTTCTCACGTTAAGTGCACGATAAATCCATTATAACACACATTGCACAAAATTGCAAGTACGATTTCAAATTTAATGTAACTATATCAAATTTTTTTGTTTGCAGCCGTAGGGGCATCAAACCTCTGGATAGAAAAATCAGGAGCAGCTTCACCTTACGGGAAACTCTCCTGAACCTCTTCTCCATATTTCAAGCATCGGTTACCCGATTACGCACGCTCAACTTTGCCGGAGCGCAGGCATCTGGAGCAAACGTATACATGACAGGGCGTACCCTTCACAATCGCCTTTACACGCTTTACGTTCGGCTTCCATGTTCTGTTAGAGCGTCTGTGTGAGTGAGACACCTTGATACCAAATGTAACACCCTTGCCGCAAAATTCACATTTTGCCATAATTGGCTGCACCTCCTTGAATAAACTAACAGATTCTATTATAACAGATTCCGTTTCAGAATGCAAGTGTTTTTTCGTTTTTTTCAAAAAAAATTTTTTGTTACGCTTTTCATGACAATTTTCTCTTGAAATTCATCATGTAATGTTGTATAATAAGAGGTATTACAATTATAATTATAAGCTGTGAGGTGTTTTTTGAGATGAGTTTTCTCGGACTTGATGTTTTTACTATAGCGGCAAGGATCATGGTAATCCTTCTGATCCTGCCCATTCATGAATATGCACACGCTTTCGTTGCAAGAAAGTGCGGTGACTATACTGCTGAAAATTCCGGCAGGCTTACATTCAATCCGCTTGCACACGTTGATCCTGTAGGCGCAATCCTTCTGCTGCTGACAGGCTACGGCTGGGCTAAGCCTGTGCCGATCAACCCCAATGCTATGCGAAACCCCAGAAACGGCATCATCTGGACCTCTCTTGCAGGACCGTTTTCCAATCTGATCGTCGCTTTTATCGGAATGATCGTACTTCGTGTGCTGTACTGTATACCGATCCCCGTGGAAAACGTGACTCTTTACAACACGCTGAACAGCGTGGCTCTTATATTCCACTATTTTGTTTCTGTCAATATCGGACTGGCTGTATTCAACCTGATACCCATACCTCCGCTGGATGGCTCAAAGGTGCTTATACAGTTCCTGCCTACACGTGCGGTTATATGGATCCAGCGCAACCAGATGATAATTTCAATAGTATTTCTTGTAATGGTATGCTCACGTGTTCTCAGCACTCCAATTTCTTTTATCGCATCCTGTATATATAAGATTTTCTATTATCCTCTGGGATTCGACCTTACAGACTGGGTAGAACTTATAATGGAGGCTATCATCGGCTGATCATGGGACAGATTTCATTCAAGCTTGAGGTTTTTGAAGGCCCTATGGACCTGCTCCTGAACCTTATAACCAAGCATAAGCTTAATATTTACGACATCGAGATATCAAGTCTGCTGGAGCAGTATCTCCTGTATCTTGAACAGGCAAGAGAGCATGACCTTGAGCTTGCGGGAGAATTTCTCGAAATGGCGGCAAGGCTTATCCTCATAAAGACAGCATCTCTCCTTCCTAAGCCTAACGACGCTGAAAAGGAAAAGGAAGAGCTTCAGGGTGCGCTTATTGAGTACGCCCTCTGCAAGCAGGCGGCTGATATTCTCAGGAAACGATACGCAGGCGACAGCATATTCGTCAGAAAGCCTGCTAAAATTGATATACCCGTGAGGTACGAAAGAAAGCACGATGCGCAAGAGCTTTGTGATATATTCCTGTCAATGGGCAGAAAGCTCATAAAGCAGGAAAAGCGTCCTACAGAAAAGCTGCAGCAGGTGGTAAACAGAAGCTATGTATCCGTTATGTCAAAGGTAGTGTATGTTCTCCGTGGGCTTCACCGGAATGAGCACGTGTATATTGACGCTATGTACGCTGATGTAAGAGAGCGAAGCGCAAGAGTGGCACTTTTCCTTGCCATACTGGAGCTTACAAAGCATGGCAGAATATGTATCAGCGAGGACAGCACATATCTCTACCGGAAGGACTTTGATCCATCGGACGAGCCTATGGGTACTCACGAGGAGGATGAAACATGGAACATTCACACATCATAAAAATGGCTGCCATTACCGAGGCGGTGCTCTTTGCGTGCGGTGAGCCTGTGCCCTCACAGAGACTCAGCGAGGTTCTGGGTACTGATGAAAAGGAGCTGCCTGATATAATCCGGGCGCTCAATAACCGCTATGAGGAATCCGGCAGCGGACTTTGCGTCACAGCTCTCGGTAAAAGCTGGCAGCTGTGCACAAAGAAGGAATTTGCGCCTTATATACGTGCTGCAATGGAGAATAAAAAGAGTGCTCCCCTTTCCAATGCGGCTATGGAGGTGCTGACTATCGTCGCATACAACCAGCCCGTAACAAAAAGCTTTGTGGAGCACGTAAGAGGCGTTGACAGCAGCTCTGTTGTAAATAACCTTGTGGAGCGTGAGCTTCTTGAGGAGGCGGGCAGACTGGACATACCGGGCAGACCTGTATCCTACAGGACTACGGAGAATTTCCTCCGCTGCTTTGAGCTTACATCTCTCGGAGATCTGCCGCCGCTGCCTATACTTCAGCGTCCGTCAGAGACCGGCATAACTGACAACACAGAGGAATAATCCGGAAAGGAGCTGCCTATGACCGGCTGGATCATATTACTTATCATCCTTGGGATAGTAGCATTTATACTTTTCATGCCGGCAGTGGTTGACTTCCGGTATGAGGGCGGAAAGACTGCTGTAAAGGTGTCCTACTGCGGGTTCACGCTTTTCGACAGTACAAAGGAAAAGCCGCCTAAGACTCCCGAGGAAAAGAAAGCTGAAAGAGAAAAGAAGCGTCTTAAAAAGAAACAGAAGGAAGAAAAGGCAGAAAAGAAAAAGAAGAAGCAGGATGAAAAGAACAGGAAGCTCGCTGCAAAAGGTAAGCCCGTTCCTGTGAAAGAAAAGCGGAAGCTTTCTGAGATACTGGAGATAGTAAAGTCGCTGCTCCAGCCTGTTGGAAAGGGCATGAGACGGCTTTTCAAGGGCATACGCATCACAAGATTCTGGCTTGATATAAAGGTAGGCGCATTCGACGCTCATGACTGCGCCATCCAATACGGCAGGGTATGCACCGTGGTTTCAAATGCACTGGCATTCTTTCAGTCTTTCTTCTCTATAAAATCAGAGCATATAGAAGTACTGCCAAGATTCGGCACAGAAAGCACCATATATACCGCACGTTTCCGTGCAAAGGCAAGTCCCTCCGCTGTACTGGCGGCTGGCTTTGCACTGGGATGGACATATCTGAAAAACTCTCTGCGTTCATCAGAGAACAAAAATACAAACACCAGACATAAGGAGGATATTAAAAATGCAGACTCAGAATGAAAAGGCTAAGATCACTCAGATGATGGATGTTACCATCGACAAGATTCGTGAAATGGGAGATGTAAAGACAGTTATCGGCGATCCCATTCAGGCTGGAGACACAACTATCATCCCTGTTTCCAAGGTTTCCTACGGCTTCGCTTCAGGCGGTTCTGACCTGCCTGCAAAGCAGAATCCAAAGGATCTCTTCGGCGGCGGCGCCGGTGCAGGTGTTACCGTTCAGCCGGTTGCATTCCTTATTATAAATAAAGATGGCAATGTACGCCTTATGCCCATCTCTTCCCAGGATGACAAGCTCAGCAACGCTATCCGTTCCATGCCCGAGCTTCTGGACAAGATCAGCGAGATGATCGAGACCCACAAGGAAAACAAGGCTGCAAAGGCTACTGAATCCCAGACTCCTGCTGAAGCATAAGATTATAATAGTATCATAACCTGAGCCTGCCTTTCATACAGTATATCAATTAAAACTGTAGGAGGCTCTTATGAAGAAGATCATCTGCGTATTCTGCGCCATGTGTATGATATGGTGCTGTGCCGTTCCATGCGGCTCTGCATGGGAGGTAAGCGTTTCCGCCAAAGCTTATATCGTAATGGATATGGCGTCAAGGTCGGTCATACTTGAAGGAAACTCACGCACCTGCCTGCCCATGGCAAGCACCACAAAAATCATGTCTGCCCTGCTGTGCCTTGAAAGCGGCGATCTCGACAGCGAATTTACTGTTGATCCGGACGCCATAAAGGTCGAAGGCTCGTCTATGGGACTAACTGAGGGCGATATTGTATCGAAGCGTGACCTATGCTTCGGTATGCTTCTGCCGTCAGGCAATGACGCTGCCGGTGCGGCTGCTGTGAAGATAGCTGGAAGCTATGGCGCATTTGCGGATATGATGAATGAACGTGCCGCTTCTATAGGCATGGAGAATACTCATTTTGTAACTCCATCGGGACTGCATGATGATAACCACTACTCCACAGCATACGATATGGCACTGCTCACTGCCGAAGCTCTCAGAAATGAGGACTTCCGGGATATATGCTCACAGGAAGCAGCCAAGCTCACCTTCGGCAATCCGCCCTATGAACGGTGGCTTTACAATACAAACAAGCTGCTATCTATGTACGACGGTGTTATCGGCGTGAAAACCGGCTTCACTGACGAGGCCGGACGCTGCCTTGTATCAGCCTGCGAAAGAAACGGTATCACGCTCATATGCGTAACCCTCAATGACAAAAACGACTGGAATGACCACATGGCACTATACGATGCGGCTTTTGCCTGCGCTGACGTGCAGTATGCCCACATTCCGGATTCTCTCATGCTGCCTGTTGCCGGCGGCACTGAGGAGACCGTTCCTCTGTATGCCGAGGACTCTGTTCCATGGTGTCAGAACGTACAGTCTGATACAAAAATCACATGGGCCACTGAAACTGCTCCCATGCTTTATGCGCCGGTGAAAAAAGGCGATATTGCAGGGTATCTTATACATTACTGCGAAGGCTTCGAGGTTTATCGTCAGGAGCTTCACGCAGGCTGCGATGTACCCTATGATGAAATGGAATAACAAAAAACAATAAAGGAGAAAAAATTGGAAAAGATAAGAATTCAAAAGCTTCTTGCTGACGCTGGATACTGCTCCAGAAGAAAGGCTGAGGAGCTTATAACAAAGGGAAAAATAAAGCTTAACGGTCATCCGGTAAAGCTGGGTGATAAGGCTACTTATCAGGATATTATCACTGTATCCGGCGAACGAGTATATCTCTCCAGAAAGAAATCCTACCGCTATATTATGATGTATAAGCCCAGAGGCTATGTTACGACCACATCCGACGAGCTTGACAGAAGATGCGTTATGGATCTTCTCGCTGAGGATGAGGAAAGACTTTACCCCATCGGCAGACTCGATAAGGATTCCGAGGGACTTCTGCTCTTTACAAATGACGGCAAGTTCGCCAATGACATAATGCACCCAAGCCGTCACATCAGCAAGACCTACAGAGTTACTGTACGTCCCGATGTTACCGAGGATCAGCTCATACAGCTTGCCAGCGGTATTGAGCTTGACGGCAGAAAGACTCTCCCTGCAAATGTTGTGGTCAAGACACGAGAGCCGGGCAGAGTTGTGCTTCTCATCACCATCAAGGAAGGCAGAAACAGACAGATCCGCCGTATGTGCGAGGCTCTGGGACTTGAAGTCGCAAGACTCCGCCGAATAAGCGTAGGTCCGCTGAAGCTTGGTATGATGAAGCCCGGCACCTACCGTGACCTTACTGCTGAGGAGCTTCGTGCTATCAGAAATGCAATAGGCAAAGAAAACTAAAAGGAGATTCCACGTATATGCCCATCTGTATCCCGCCGGATCTGCCGGCATTCCAGACACTTGCTGATGAAAACATATTTGTAATGGACAGCGAACGTGCAGCACATCAGGACATCCGTCCGCTTAAAGTGCTGATGCTGAATCTTATGCCAAAAAAAATAGAAACTGAATGTCAGTTTCTCAGACTTCTCAGCAACACACCTATTCAGGTCAATATTGAATTTCTCCAGATCGCAAGCCACGTAAGCAAGAACACGTCAAAAAGCCATCTGGATACATTCTACCATACCTTTGATGAGATCAAGGACAACTACTACGATGGCTGCATTATCACAGGCGCACCGGTGGAGCATCTTGACTTTACTGATGTTGATTACTGGGATGAGATATGCACCATTATGGAATGGACTAAAACCCATGTATTCTCTACCCTGCACATTTGCTGGGCAGCACTGGCTGGCCTTTATTATCACCATAACATCCCGAAATACGACCTGCCTGAGAAGATGTTCGGCATATTTGAGCACAAGGTCCAGATGAAGAATATTCAGCTGCTCCGTGGCTTTGACGATGTGTTCCTTGCGCCTCACTCACGACTTTCAGAGGTGCACCGTGAAGATATCGAAAAGGTCCCCAATCTGCGTATTCTCACTGAATCAGAT
>JAZNOB010000171.1:0-1602 GCA_045580565.1 Ruminococcus sp. | reverse complement strand
GTGGGAAATCACCCCTTACTAAGGGGTGCCTTGAGATGTGCAGAATAATCTGATTGTAAAATTCAGGGGCATTCCCTGTAATATAAAAATAATAAAAAGGAGAAAACTACTATGATCAAGCTTACTCTCAAAGACGGCAGTATCCGTGAAGTCGAAGCTTCCTCTGCTGCTGAGATCGTAAAGGGTATCGGCATGGGTCTTTATAAGGCTGCGTGCTGCGTAAAGGTAAACGGCGAGGTTAAAGATCTGCGAACCGTTATTGATTCTGACTGCGAATTTGAGGTTCTGACATTTGATACCGAGGAAGGCAAGAAGACCTTCTGGCATACCGCATCCCACGTTCTGGCTCAGGCTGTAAAGCGTCTGTATCCGAACGCAAAGCTGGCTATCGGCCCTGCTATCGACAACGGTTTTTACTATGACTTCGATCTGGAAAAGCCTTTCTCACCGGATGAGCTTCTGAAGATCGAAGCTGAAATGAAGAAGATCGTAAAGGCAAATGCGCCTCTCACACAGTTCGAGCTGTCACCGGAGGAGGCTATTGCTAAGCTTAAGGAGATGGACGAGCCTTACAAGGTTGAGCTGTGCGAGGAGCACGCTGCAAACGGCGAGCCTATCTCATTCTACCAGCAGGAAGAATTTATCGACCTGTGCGCAGGTCCTCACCTGATGAGCACAGGCACTATCAAGGCATTCAAGCTTCTGTCCTGTACAGGCGCATACTGGAGAGGTTCTGAAAAGAACAAGATGCTCTCCCGTGTATATGCTACAGCATTCCCGAAGGCTGCACAGCTTGAAGAAGAGCTGAAGCGCCGTGAAGAAGCAAAGATGCGTGACCACAATAAGCTTGGACGTGAGCTTGAACTGTTCACAACTGTTGACTGTATCGGTCAGGGTCTGCCGATCCTGCTGCCGAAGGGCGCAAGAGTTATCCAGCTGCTCCAGAGATGGATCGAGGACGAGGAGCAGAAGAGAGGCTATCTCCTGACAAAGACTCCTCTTATGGCAAAGTCCGATCTCTATAAGATATCCGGTCACTGGGATCACTATCTGGATGGTATGTTCGTTCTGGGCGATCCTACAGACGAAACAAAGGAATGCTTTGCGCTCCGTCCTATGACCTGTCCTTTCCAGTATCAGGTATTCCTGAACCGTCAGCGTTCATACCGTGACCTGCCAATGAGACTGGGTGAAACATCCACACTGTTCCGTAATGAGGACAGCGGCGAGATGCACGGTCTTATTCGTGTAAGACAGTTCACGATTTCCGAGGGTCACCTTATCCTCCGTCCGGAACAGCTGGAAGAGGAATTCAAGGGCTGTCTTGAGCTGGCAAAGTATGTTCTTGATACTGTTGGTATGCTTGAGGACTGTACATTCCGCTTCTCACAGTGGGATCCTGCTAATCCGAAGAACAAGTACGAGGGTACACCGGAGCAGTGGGAAGAGGCTCAGACTATTATGGGCAGGATACTTGATAATCTGGGTGTTGACTACACAGTAGGTATTGACGAGGCTGCATTCTACGAAGTCGGATCGTAGCCATGTCGTTCTGTGAGCCAAGGAGTTGTGTGATGAAATTGTCTTCCTAAGACCGCTTGG